>CAZFSQ010000365.1:0-3025 GCA_964521975.1 uncultured Oligoflexales bacterium
TTCAAGAATCTCTTCGTCCGTTTCACCCAGCCCAACCATCAAGCCGGATTTGGTAAACATTGTAGGATCAAGCTCTTTTACTCTTTTTAAAAGCCACAAAGAATGAAAATAACGAGCGCCCGGACGAATTGAAGTATATAACCCAGGAACAGTTTCAATGTTATGATTAAACACATCTGGCTTCGCTATGACAACTTTTTCTAATGCGCCATTTTTTCGTAAAAAATCCGGAGTTAAAATTTCAATAGTAGTTTGCGGAGATTTTTTACGCACATTTTCAATACACTTGACAAATTGATCCGCCCCGCCATCCACCAAATCATCACGATCAACCGAGGTAATCACGATATGCTTCAAACCTGAAACTTTTGCTACATCACCAACATTTTCTGGCTCATGTGGATTAAGCATGTCCGGTTTACCGGTTTCAATATTGCAAAATGAACAGGCTCTAGTACAAACCGAGCCTAGAATCATTACTGTTGCATGTTTTTGCGCCCAACATTCGCCAATATTCGGACAAGCTGCTTCTTCACAAACCGTATGTAATTTTTTTGAATTTAATAATTCCTTAGTTTCATGATAACCCTTAGAAACTGGCGCTTTCACCCTAATCCAATCCGGTTTGCGCTGGACAATATTTTTTTGTGCAAAACCCATAAAGTCTTTATTATCACGCTTAGCTATCTGTCCTGATTCTCTCTTTTCTTCGCGGGATTGCATATTATTTAATTTCTCCGGTAACAACAAATTTGGTAATTTCAGCAATATTAGTTGAGTGATCAGCCAATCTTTCAAAACTTTTTGCAATAAAAAGCGTGTTGGTAATTCTTTTTACCTGCTCTTTAGTGAAGTATTCTCTTTCCAGAATTCGAAATAAATCACTGTAAATTTTATCAATTTCATCATCTTTTTTTAAGACTTCTTCAGCTAAAACAAGGTTTTGCTCGTTAAAGGCTACAACCGCGTCTCTAGTCATTTCTTTACATAATTCAATCATGGCAATTAGCGATTTTTCAACATCATCTTCAAAATTTTCATTACCAATTCGGGCAATTTTACGAATAATACTTTTTGACTGATCACCGCTGCGCTCTAAATTTGACGAAACTTTTATCGAAGAAATTGTATAACGCAAATCAACTGCCATCGGCTGGCGCAGCGCTAAAACTACTGTAACTTTTTTCTCAATTAAATGATCCAAACTATTAACTTTATAATCGTGAGCCGTAATCTCTTCAATAAAATTCTGATCACGCGATTTAATCATTTGCGCCACCATATCAATAGATTCAACCACCAAATGACTCATTTCATCAAGAGTTCCAGCAATTGATTGCAGATCTTTATCGTAGGATTTTACAGTATGTTCACTCAGGGTCATTTTTTTAACTTATTAATTAATCTTAACACTCAAACTAAGTTATACCATTTTCCACCTAAAATTGAACTTTTAAATTTCATTTTTAGGTGGGAAATAGTATGTATTAGAGATACATGATTAAACGCTCTTAATTGACAAAATCAAGATAAAATAAACCTAAAACTGAATTTAACCCATAAAACCGGGTGCATAACTCTTTTTTTAGTAAGATTGCCAAGTAAAAATGAATGACTAAACTTCATAATAAAGAATATTATCATTTTTCAATTTATTTCTCATGAAAAAAATCTTAGTTATTGGGTCTGGTGGTAGAGAGCACGCAGTTTGTGAGCAGTTTAAAAAATCATCACAAGAAATAAAAATTTTTGCTCTACCTGGAAATGCCGGAATTGCTGAAATTGCCGAGATTATTAATTCAATCAAACAAAGTGAAAATCAAAAAATTGTTGAATTTTGTCAAAAAGAAAAAATTGATTTTGTTTTTATTGGACCAGAACAACCTTTAGTTGATGGTCTTTCTGATGATTTAGAAAAAAACAAAATTCGTGTTTTTGGTCCATCAAAAAAAGCTGCACAACTTGAAGGTTCAAAAATTTTTATGAAAAAAATTGCGATTGATAATCAGGTTCCAACTGCAATTTACGAAACTTTTTCTGATGAAAAAAATGCTATTGAATTCAGCAAAAAACTTGGATTTCCCTGTGTAATAAAAGCTGATGGACTGGCCGCTGGCAAAGGCGTGATCATTGCTCAGAATTCAGAAGAAGCGCAAGATGCAATTGGTGAAATTTTATCAGGAAAATTTGGCGATGCTGGCAAAAAAATAATTATCGAGGAATTTTTAGATGGTTTTGAGGCCAGTTATTTCGCGCTTTGCGATGGTAAAAATTTTATTCCTTTAGGTTTTGCTCATGACCATAAAAAAGTTGGCGAAAACGAAACCGGTCCAAATACCGGTGGCATGGGAACCTACGCCCCCTCTCCTTTTATTTCAGATAGTGATGAAAAAAATATCATCGAAAAAATTATTAAACCAACTATTAATGGACTTAAAAATATCGGCACACCATTTAAAGGAATTTTATTTGCTGGTTTAATGATTGGCACAAAAGGTGTCAAATTATTAGAATTTAATGTACGCTTTGGTGATCCGGAAACACAGGTTATTTTACCCAGAATTAAATCTGATTTTATTGATTTAATTGAAGCAGCAATTGATGGTAGACTTGATAAATTTAATTTAGAATTTCATCAAGAAAAAAAACTAGTCTGCGTAGTCATGGCCGCAAAAGGCTATCCAGAAAATTACGAAAAATTTACTGAAATAAAAGACTTAGAAAAAATCAAAATTCCTGATGTAAAAATTCTTCATGCCGGTACTATAAAAAAAGACAATAAAATTTTAGCAAATGGCGGCCGAGTTTTAAACATCGTCGCCTCTGCAAATTCATTTACAGAAGCTCGTAATAAAGCCTATAAAGCCATCGATTTAATTGATTGGAAAGCAGGATTTGTTAGAAAAGATATTGCAAAAAAAGTTGGTTAAAACTTATAAATCCTGTGTCTGAGAGCTTTGTGTCATTTGCCTATCTTCCACCTTCTCATAATTTGCAAAATAAAATTTCTCTAATTTTTCTTCAT
>CAZFSQ010000366.1:0-3023 GCA_964521975.1 uncultured Oligoflexales bacterium
TTTTTTAGATCTCCCTTTTTTGGGACAGGGAGAATTTCTTACTTTAGTCAAGGGTTCCTACGATAAAATAACGGTGCGAACAGAGGGGGATTTTAGCAATACATCCGTCTTTAATACCGCCCTAGGAACTTGTCATCTATCTCTTATTACAAAAAATGGAAGTTCCGAAATCCCGAATCTTTTTTGCGAGAGAGGAGATCAAAAAATTGCTCTCATTAAAAGTCAAATTAAGCATGACGCTCCATTTGAATTTCAATCCATTCTTGATATTCAAAATTTTCGTTTAGAAAATGAAACATCTTTTTATCTTCGTTCGTTCAAAGGAAATCTCAGTGGTCCGCTTTTAAAACCATTTCAATATCGTGGTGAGGCGGATATTCGACTTTCACAACTTCAGTTGAATTCCATTGAGTGGCTCTCAGATGCGGAATTTCATTTTTCAGGAGATCAGGAAGAAAAAAAGTTAAATAATGTTTTTTTACGTCTTGGTCCGATGGGAGTTAAAGGAAATGTGCTGTTGACAGAAGATGAGAGGATAGCATCACAAAAAATTATACCATCATTAAAACCACTTTTAGATTTAGGTTTATCAGAAAAAGATACCATCAAAATTAATTTATCCCAGCAGACAAAAAAAGAATTAGAAAAAAAATTTAATGTAGTCATTACGCAAAACGATGCATTAAGTCTTACGCCCTATCTTTATACATTTTTTATAGATAATAATTTAAAAGGAATTCCTCTTGTGGGAGGAGAATTGTCGGGAAATCTTTCAGGGTTTTCTGGAAATCTCGAAGGAGAAATTCAGAGTTTGGAGATCTTTGATCAGAAACTTGCCCCCATTCAGTATCAAATTTTCTTTGAAAAAATGAAAATAGACACGGTCTTGAGTCAAGGCGGACAATCACTCAACGGGAGACTTCATTTAGATTTATCAGAAAATAATTATCCTTACTCATGGTATTTTAAGACACAAAATCTAAATTTATCGTCACTATTACCAGAATATTTATCAAAGGATGCAAGAAATTTTTTATATCTCACAGGTGATTGGCAAATGAAGGGAGAGTTTTCTAATTGGTGGCAATCGAGGGGTGAGATTAATTTAAAGGATCTGCGTCTTCGTCTTGCTTCTCAGTCGGAGCAAAGAACGCGGTGGATTAATTTGCAACCGGAGCGTTCTGTTAAATTAAATATTGAACCTTTGGATTGGAATATTACCGATAAAAATTATTTGGCATTGAAGACGGAAGAATTTCAGATTTATGTGCGGACAGAAAAAAACGCACCACCAGAGAATCTTGGCTTAAAATTTTTAGGTAATATTGATATGGGACTCATTCGTGATTTGATGCCAGTTCTTGAGAGTGGGAGCGGAAAAATTCAATTTGAAGGAAGTTTAAAAGGTAATATTTCTCAACCTGAATTAAGTATGAGATTTCAAGATGAAAAAATGAGCGAATCGAATGTAAAAAATTGGTCGCCACTGAGTATCGGGATTGCAAATTTAAGACCACCTATTCGTGATGTTGAGTTTTTAATTCAAATTGAAAAAAATAAAATTCAAATTGAAAAATTTAAAGGTAAAAAGGGAAATGGAAAAGTTGAAGCACAGGGAATTTACTATTTGTCGGATGTTTCAGGTGAAGAATCTAAAATAGATGTGACGCTCGACAGTGCCGCTATTATTTACCCGGTGGCGGTGTTTAAAAGTTTGGATACTTTTATGACTGGAAATTTGACTCTAACTGGTAATCACTCACCCTATAATCTCATGGGATCACTCACCATTGATCGTGCTCGCTCGACAAGAGATTTTGATATTCGGACAGAGATCATTAATGCTCTGCGACGAAGAACCTATACTCCACCTTCAGAGCTAAGTGCTCCGAATATAAATTTAGATATCAATTTATTTGCCGATCAATCCGTGCAGGTCAATAACCGAAACATGATGGGCCTTGCATCAACGAATTTACAAATTATCGGAACAGATAAGTCTCCAAATTTGAAAGGTCAGATCCAAATTGAGAGAGGAAAATTTATTTATAAAAGAGAATTTACGGTGACGCAGGGGATTTTAACTTTTGATGATCCCATCAACCCAGATCCAAGGCTTGATATTTTGGGTGTTAGTGAAGTGTCAAATTATCGTGTTTATTTTGGGATTACTGGTCGTGCCTCGGAACCCAAAGTGAATCTCAGTATTGATCCACCGACGAGAGAGGATGGTTCTCTAATTTCTAAAGTTGATATTTTACTTTTACTTTCTTCGGGGTCACTACCTTCAAAAGAAAAAGTTATTGGTGAGACGGAGACAGCCGCTCAATCGGAGGCAATTAATATTTTGCTCGGTCAGTTTGAAGAACCTGTTGAAAAACTTTTTGATATTTCAGGACAGCAGGTTGTACGCAATGTTTATTTCGATACCTTTACTTCACAACAATCGGATGAAACTGTAGCAAGATTTAATATGCCTCTCAATGTGACAAAAGATTTTGATGCAGTGCTTCAATATGATCGAGAAAATTCTTGGAAGGTTACAGCAGAATATTCTTTATCAGAAAGCATTTCTTTGACAGGAAGTGTGGATGATAATACTCAGGCTCAACATAATTTAGAAAAAAATAAAACGGCTAACCCGGATACGGGTGTGGATTTGAAATTTAAGTTTGCGTTTCCGTAAAAATAAAAATTTGACTGTCCATTATAATATCCATTATAATGTCTACCATGTATAAGATACAATTATCAGATCAAGCATACTATTTTATAGATGAGATAACGGGGAAATTCAAAATCCAATTAGAAAATGGATTAAAAGAATTATCTAGTGACCCGTATCTTGGAAAACAATTGAAAGGTGATTTAAGGGGGTATTGGTCTTATCGAGTAGGAATTTATAGAATTATTTATTCAATTTTAGAAAATGAAATCGTGGTACAAGTATTAAGAATCCACCACCGAAAAGAAGTTTATGAAAAAATGAGGAGACGATAATGGCAAAACTTATATCAATCACC
>CAZFSQ010000367.1:0-3011 GCA_964521975.1 uncultured Oligoflexales bacterium
AAATCCATGTTGGAACATGTCGTTGAACGTTTAAAAACAGCTAGTATCGAAAAGTTTATTTTTGTGCTTGGGAAAAACTACAACTTATTTTTAGATGAATTTAGAAAAAGGAACTTTTCTAATTATTATGTTTGTGTTCAAAATGAACCGAAAGGAACAGGAGATGCCGTGGCCGCTGTCGCAGCACTTTTTCCAAACTTAAAACAACCTCCCTATCAAAACGCTTTCATTCCAGAAGCATTTCCAAGAAATGTCGAACCACCACAGTTTTTTTTAATTTGCCCTGGCGATGTTCCTCTCATTGATAAAACTGAGATTCAAGAATTTATGCAACAAGGAATTAATCAAGGCTATCGCTTAGGATTAATTGGTGTAGAATTATCCAATCCCAAAGGATATGGGCGATTGGTGTTGTTCAATGATCAAAAAACGCTTGAGAAAATTGTTGAAGAAAAAGACGCTGATGATACACAAAAGAAAATTAATTTATGTAATTCTGGTTTTATTTATTGCGAGGGAAAATTGTTATTCCAACTTTTATCTATGATTCAGTCGAATAATGCCGCCAAAGAATATTATCTTACGGATATTTTTAAGTTCGCCCATGATGCTCATGAAAAAGTTTTCATTTACAAAACAAAAAACGCAGTAGCATTTATGGGAGCCAATACAATCGAACAATTTAAAGAGTTAGAAAATTATTTTCGCAATGTAAAAGGAGCTTAAGTATGTGCGGAATTATGGGCTATATCGGAAATAAAGAATGTCTCAATATTGTTTTTGACGGTTTGAAATTTTTAGAATATCGCGGTTATGATTCTTCAGGGATCGCTGTTTTTGATCAAAATAAACTGCATGTAGTTAAGGCTAAAGGCAAATTAAAAGAGCTTGAACCTAAGCTGGAAAATCTTCCACAAAAAGCAACTTGCGGTATGGGTCATACACGTTGGGCAACCCACGGTGTTCCTTCCGATGGTAATGCACACCCACATGCCACTGAAAGTTTAGCCATTATCCATAACGGGATTATCGAAAACTTTCGTGAACTCAAAGAAAAACTTGTCCGTGATGGCTATTCATTTAAATCAGAAACGGACACTGAAGTTATTCTCTACTCACTGACCGCCCAACTTAAAAAAAATCATGGTGATATGAAAAAATCTCTTCTGGCTCTTAGCCAAGAATTAACGGGAGCCTATGCTCTTGGAATTATGAGCATTGAAGAACCTCAGGCTATGTATTTTGTTAAACATGGCCCATCACCTCTTGTCTTGGGTGTCGGCAAAGAAAATGATGAAATGTTTTTTGCTTCTGATGCACATGCTCTTGCCCGTCACACCAATAAAGCAATTTTTTTAGAAGACGGAACCTTTGGAAAAATTACTCGCGAAAATTATGCTCTGTGGGATCATCAAGGTAAAGAAATAAAAACTCCTATGGTCGCTCTTAATTTTTCATCGGAAGCTGCTGAGAAAAAAGGGTTCCGACATTTTATGGTCAAGGAAATTCATGAGCAACCTGCGGTTATTGCTAAGGCCATTGAACGACTATTATCCGATGATAAAAAAACTCTGAATGAAGATTTTTTGGGGCTGAAAAATTTAGATGTCACACAAATTCAACAGATTCAAGTCATCGCTTGTGGAACGGCTTATCATGCGGGATTAGTATTTAAATATTTTTTGGAATCTCTCACCGGAATTCTTTGTAATGTCGAATACGCGAGTGAATTTCGTTATCGCAAACCTGCATTTACTTCAAATACTTTAACAATAGCCATTTCTCAATCTGGAGAAACTGCGGATACACTTGCTTCAGTAAAATATGCGAAATCATGCGGGTCAAAAGTGTATTCCGTATGCAATGTTCCCTATAGCTCTATTCCACGAGCATCAGACTTTACTATTTATATGGAAGCTGGCCCAGAGATTGGTGTCGCCGCTACAAAAAGTTTTGTGAGTCAACTGACCAATCTTTATATGTTTATTCTCGGAATCGCTTGGAAAAAAAATAAGATCACCGCTAAAGATTTAGAAGAAACCATTCAAGAAATTTGTCAACTTCCCATTCTTATCGAAAAATCTTTGGGACAAAAAGAATTGATTAACAAACTCGCGGAAGAATTTTACGAGGCTAAAAACTTTCTTTATCTTGGACGTGGTCCTGATTTCGCATTAGCTCTCGAAGGTGCCTTAAAGTTAAAAGAAATTTCTTACATTCATGCTGAAGGTGCTGCGGCAGGTGAATTAAAACACGGGATGATTGCTTTGGTCGATCATCACTTACCCGTTTTAATGATCGCACCCAAAAATTCTTATTACGAAAAAACAATTTCCAATATTGAAGAAGTATCCTCCCGTGGAGGAAAAGTGATTGCTCTCGGAAGCGAAAATGATCATGCCCTCCGCGACAGAGCATATCGTTTTATTCCCTCCCCTGAAGTAAAAGACTCTCTCAGTCAATTGATACTGATGACCATACCTTTACAATTATTTGCCTACTATGTAGCTGTGCATCGAGGAACGGATGTCGATCAACCAAGAAATTTAGCGAAGTCTGTGACCGTTGAATAATCAAGATTATACAAGAGGATTAAATCCCCAGCAAAAAGAAGCTGTCCTTGCCACCGACGGGCCACTTGTTATTTTTGCAGGAGCAGGTAGTGGTAAAACAAAAGTTATTACACATCGCATAGCTTATCTCATTCAAAAAGGTATTCGCCCATCGAAAATTCTTGCTGTGACTTTTACTAATAAAGCTGCTCGTGAAATGAAGGAAAGAACGATTGAACTGGATCGTCAAGCAGAACATTGTTGGATCACCACATTTCATTCAGCGTGTGCCAGAATTTTACGGCTATTTCATAGTGAACTTGGGTTTGAATTAGATTTTTCTATCTATGATGAAAAAGATGCAAAAGATGTTTTGAAAAATGTTTTATCGCACTTAATTGTTTCGGGAGATTTATTGCCACCTCATGAAACATTTACAGAATATATCGAAAAAATGAA
>CAZFSQ010000368.1:0-2996 GCA_964521975.1 uncultured Oligoflexales bacterium
CCATGGTTGGGTTATGTGCTTAAAAGACTGTCCGTTTTATCAGGGGAAGATCAAAGCTTTCATTTCTCTAACGTGGCTCAGGATAGAATCAATATTAGAAACGTGTGTGATAATTCGATCAACATTCATCCTTAACAATTCTGCTGATGCAATATTTCTTTTAATTTTTTCAATGGAAATTTTAATGATAGTCAATGGTGTAGATAGGTCATGGGTGAGAACCTTGACGATGGCGGCTTCTTTCTGGAATTCTTGAGATATAATACTTAGCGAGTTAGTTTTCAATTCGATCTCATTTTTTTGATCGAATAATGCTCGCCCAAGTTTGCCAATCTCATTATCAGGTAAATCCTCTAGATTGTACTTTGGTTCATTGTCGATAATGACCGATTTAATCTTTAACACAGGTTCAATAATTAGCCTATTGGTGGATATCCATATAAAATATCCATTAACAAGAAAGATAATTAACAAAATAATTATAAAAAAATTTCTTGTCAAATGAGACTCACCGGCCGAACTAAGATCAAGAATGCGTGGGTGACGGTAAATATCGACCCAAGCAGTTGGAAGAATTTTAAGATATGCCCTTGCAACAAAATCACCTTTACCTGACGTTCCTAAAGTTGCAACAATGTTTTTCCCGACTCCTATCATTAGAGAATCACTTAAGTTTAATTTGATTTCATTTATTAAATGTTCATTAAGCCTACTAGCAACCAGAACATATCCTAAAAGTACATTTTTGTGATTTAATACTTTTAACCCGATGGAAAATTGTTTTGATTTATTTAATTCTATAATTTTAGGTTGAAAAAAACCTTGTTGCTCCTTGGAGGCTATCTTACCTGCCCTCAATGCATCCCAACTTTGATAAATTATTTTATTGTCGGGATTGGTTATCTGAACATTGAGCTCGATACCAGATACATAGGCGTTTACAAATGCTGCCAAATTCCCTTCTTGGGCAAAGGACACCGCCTCATCGAGTGAATTCTTTCGATTAACATATTCAGCGGCAGCTCGATTTAATTTGTAAAACAGGGCATCCATGCGGCTCGCAGTTAAAACTGCCATGGAGCGGAGTTCCCTTTTTTGCATCTCCACTCTTTCTTCCCTAAAAAAAAAAGCAACACAAAAAATAGTACGAGTAAAATAGCAATTGGCGTGAATGAATTTAATATGTGCCTTGAACTAAGTTGCATACAATCTCAGAGGATTTGAAATATTTACTAATGAATATCGGAGCCATAGCAAATTACTTAAATTTAATTAACTCATTGTAAAATTTTGATTGGCTTGATAAGATATTTTTTTATTGGAATTAACTAGGATGCAGTCGTGATTTTTTTCAAAATAAGCATACTGTTTTTGATGGGTATTTTAAGTTCAGGTCTACTTAATTCCAAAGAGACAATCACTGCCAGAGCAGATATCTGGTGTCCATATAATTGTGAAGCCAATGCAAACGCTCCTGGAATCTTAATTGAACTTATGCAAATGACCTACGAAAAAGAAGGTTATAAAATTGACTACTCTACTATGCCCTGGCCCCAGGCGGTTGCAGACGTACGATCCGGTCGATTCAATTCTGCTGTAGGTGTGGCCGGGCCCGTCTCTGTCGGTATGAGCCATTCTGAGAACCCTCAGATTGTGTCCATAACCTGTGCATATGCGCTAAATTCTTCGAATAAAAAAATCACAAAAGCAAATGATCTCCATGGTCTGAATTCAATTGGGACAGTAAAAGATTATTCATACGGTGAGCAAACCGACAAAGTTATTGCTGAAATGACAATCAAGAAAAAAGTTTTTCCAATTGGTCTAGATGATGCTCTTAAAATAAATATTCGTCGAATGCTCGACGGGAAAATAGAGAGTTTGATTGAAGATGTAAATGTTATGGACTACATGCTCAAGAATCTTAAGATTTCCAAAATTAAGAAAATAGGATGCACAGAAGACAAAAGCCTAATTTGGATTGGTTTCACCGAGTCAAATCCAAACGCAAGAAGCTGGGTTGAGATGCTTGTTAAAAAGGAAGCAGAACTAGTTAAATCAGGTGAGATGAATAAACTCTACCAAAAATACGGTGCAACTAAATGAAAAATCAATTTTGCTAAATCTTTTATATAAATATGGGAATCGGTTTGCTTCCAACCAAAGTACAAATTGAGTTGGATTTTCACTGTCGCATATAAATTGGATCTATAAAAGAATCACCAAAAAATAAGACAATCATATTTACAATTGGCCATGTTTGTACCCTTCACAAAATGATAACTTCAGGCGAATTATAATTTGTTGTGCTGAGCACTTCATCACTAAAGATTAAAATTTATTTTTTAAGCATTGTTGGATGTCGCCGTTGAAGTAAGTATAATTTTTATGATGATAAGAGAAAGTTTAATTGGAAATGAGGTAAGGCAAGTTCTCCGTCCAGGTGGAATTATTATCCACATTTTGGTAAAGAGGACCTACCGCCAATATATATGCTAATTTAGAATCGATGCGAGGAGAAGATAGAGTTTTCATTGCGGAGAGGTTAGAAATTTGTCCTCAGTTGAAATTTCAACTCCCTATTCAAAAGATTAAATGAATCGATGCTTTTAATTATAGATATTTCTTAGACCTTGACTTGAAGTAGTAGCTTTATGTGAATTTAGATGGGAAAGTTTTTGAAAGAAGTATTTTTTGAAATTTTATGGCTGCGTAGAAAATTTAACTTAGAATACTCATTCTTAGACAATTGGTAGTATACTATATTAAGATAAGAGAAATTGCTGACAGCACTTCCTGGGAATTTTTTAGAATTAGCTCTGAAAATGGATATAAATATATGCATCGGCATTTATTTTTTTTGATATTATTGCTCACTACAATCCCATGCTTTTCTAAAGTTAAAAAAGGGACTCATTTTATGGACGAATTTAATTATGAACTGTAAAAGCTACGACTTGATCTGACAGTTCTCTCTTCTTGCTCATAAAATCTGT
>CAZFSQ010000369.1:0-2993 GCA_964521975.1 uncultured Oligoflexales bacterium
GCTAATTTTTGTTGTCGTGCAAGTGAGTTGATGAGAGAGGATTTTACTACATTGGATCGTCCGACAAATGTAAAAACTTTTCCAGGGATTTCGCGAGGAATGTCTTTGATAAAAGCAATGGTGGTTAGAAAATGTGGGTTCATATGTTCCTTATTATCTTTAATCAGGCAGATTTTTTCTTTAATTCTTTTACTGATTCAGAAAGAAAAAGTTTAATGAGTGATTGATGGCTGAGAAGCATTTGTCATGCCCAATGAGCACCGAAGGTGCGAATGACTGGGCATCTTGCTAAGAGTGAAAAGATCCCCAGGCTCTCGCTACGCTCGTTGGGGATGACAACTTTCTACCATCAATCACTAACTGGCTACATAGTACATTAATTTGTGATAGCGAAGAATACTATTCACTGTCAAAGTATTTTAACTGCTTAATTCTATTTTGGGAGGCTTCTATGGGTCATATCCACATTCTTTCTGATGAAGTCATAAATCATATTGCCGCAGGTGAGGTTGTTGAACGTCCTGCGAGCGTGGTGAAGGAATTAGTCGAGAATGCTCTCGATGCAGGAGCTAATGAAATTAAAATTGATCTCTATGAAGGTGGGATCAAAAAAATTGTGATCACGGATAATGGCTCAGGTTTAGATCGTGATGATCTTGAATTATCTATTAAACGTCATGCAACGAGTAAAATAAAAACGGAAGAAGATTTATTTAAAATTCAGAGTTTTGGTTTTCGCGGTGAAGCACTTGCGGCCATTTCATCCGTGAGTCAATTTTCAATATTAACGAATACGGGAAAATCATCGGAAGGGTATCGCCTCACGATGAGTGAGAATCTTCCGCAAATTATTTCATGGAATGCCAGTAAAGGAACAACCGTCGTTGTTGAAGATTTATTTTATAATGTTCCGGCAAGGCAAAAATTTTTAAAATCGCCATCATCCGAATGGTCGCATGTTTTAGAAATTCTTGAAGGTATAGCAATCGTGCGAACCGATGTTACTTTTAAATTAACGCACAATGGAAAAGTAGTTTGGGAAGTTCTGCGATGTGATTCATCTAAAAATTGGGATGAAGTTATTCAAGAGCGTATTGAAGATTTATACCCTAATCTTTCGAGCATCGGTTTATTAAAAATTGACGAAAAAAGTAATAAAGGAAATGTGCGTGGATTTATTTCCCCTCCAGGCCAGGATCGCAATACTGGAAAATGGATTAAAATGTTTGTGAATGGTCGTATGGTCCAAGATAAAAATTTGCGTTTTGGTATTTTGCGTGGTTATCATTCCCATTTGTTAAAGGGGCGATACCCGATGGCTTTTATTTTTATGGAATGTCCCCCAGCGTTACTGGATGTCAATGTCCATCCTGCCAAGACAGAGGTCAGATTCCAGTTTGCGAATGATGTGCAAGAATTAATTGCAAGTGCGATTAGAAAAGAATTGCGAAAAGGGAATTGGGTGAATCCGAATATAGAAACCTATTCTCCTCCAATAATAAACCAAGTGCAAAATAAAATTGAGAATTATCCGATACCACCGACGATAGCATCACCAGTAAAACCAGCAAGTTTTTCTTGGGATTTCGATATCATGACGCAACCACCACAAAACTTAAAAGTTTCCACACAATCATTTACACAAGTGGACAAAGGTATCATTTATCCTTGGCATGAAATGGAAATTTTAGGTTCCTTAGCTCAATGTTATTTATTTCTGTCATGGCAAGAAAAACTATTAGTGATTGATCAACATGCGTTTCATGAAAGAATTCTCTATGAAAAATTTTTAAAACAAAAAAATTTATTTGATTTATCTCAACCTTTGCAAATCCCCGATGTGGTGGAACTCAACCTTTCGCAAGCGTCTGTTATCAACAATTTGATTCCAGATTTAGTGCAGTTCGGTATCGGTGTTAAAAAAATGAGTGATACGACCTTTGAAATTGTATCTATCCCTGAACTTTTAAAAAATAAAAGTATGCAGAAATTTTTTGAAGAAATATCTTCAGGGATGGAATTAAATCGCGAGAATATTCATCATGATTTATTAGCAACAATGGCTTGTCATTCTGCGGTGAGGGCGGGAGAAGATTTGCCGAAATCACAGATTCAAGCTCTCTTGAAAGAAGCAGATCAAGTTGATTTTTTTCACAACTGCCCCCACGGACGACGAGTGATTCGTGTATTTGAAAAGAATGAAATAGGACGGTGGTTTGATAGGTTGTAGTTTACTTAACTTGACACAACTCATAAAAAAGCGTTAAAATTTAGATTGTGATTCAAAGAAAATGCAATCTATCGAAAACAAACAGTTTTTTCTTATTCGGGCCACGCGGTTCTGGAAAAACAACCCTTTTGCATGAGCAATTTTCAGAAGAAGATACCTTGTTTATTGATCTCTTGGATGTCAATTTTTTTGATGAGCTAATGCTCGACGCGTCAAGGTTTTTGTCTCTCATTAATTCTGAAGTGCATCAAAAAAAAAGAGTTGTAGTCGATGAGATTCAAAAATTCCCCAAACTTCTTGATTATGTTCATTCGGAAATTCAAAAAACAAAACGCCAATTTATTTTAACAGGTTCTAGCAGTCGTCGATTAAAGCAACAGGGTACTAATTTACTGGCGGGGCGTGCATGGGTTTATCATCTGTTTCCATTTTCTACATTAGAATTTGGAACGTTGTTTGATTTAAAAAAACAACTCGAATGGGGTGGGTTGCCTGAGCCGTCGCTTGCACCTGATAAAGAATCAGCGAGAGAATTTTTAAATGCCTACGTGGGAACTTACTTGCAAAAAGAAATTCAAGAAGAACAGTGGGTGAAAAATTTAGTTCCATTTAGAAAGTTTTTAGCCATCGCCGCTCAAATGAACGGACAGATCGTTAACAAATCAAAAATTGCTAAAGAAGTGGGTGTTGATAGCGTTACGGTTGCCAATTATTTTGAAATTCTCGAAGATACACTGATTGGGTTTATGCTACCAGCGTATCA
>CAZFSQ010000370.1:0-2989 GCA_964521975.1 uncultured Oligoflexales bacterium
TAGCCAAATTGTCTAAAGACGCGAGCGACGAGGTGTTTTTTTTAGGCTTGCAGTAAATAAAAACCATAAAAAACGCTAATACAAAAAATTTCATAAATACCTCATTCAAAAATATATTTTTACATCCGAATAACATTTTATGGATCGTCATTTTTTTTTTGGCTTTAGTTTTGGTGGTTTTATATTTTTTATAAAAAATAAACTTAATTTAAGCAATGGTATAAGTTATGGAGATAAAAATTTTTATATAAAAGTTGTGGTAGATATTTGTAGAGGCTAATTAGATTAACAGTTGAGTTACAAAAATAAATTACAAGCGATATCCCGAATTTTTTTTTGCCTTCAAAATTTTTTTATTGCAAGTAAATGAAATCTTTCTTAGAATCAAATTAAATTAGCACGTAATTTACAGTTACCAAATCATGGAATTATTTGTCGCGTAGTTTGAGCTTATATGATTGTTGAGTGGAAGAAATTACAAAGAGTGTATTTGGCAGAACTAAAATTTTTTTCATCATACCAAGGAGGGTATCGTCATGCAGTGTAAGAAATGTCCTCATCATGTTCGACATGGACAAGTGGGATCAGACGGAAAGTCCATTACATTCAAAGACCGTTGTGGTCTCAAGATGAAAGATAAACAAGCCTGCGTGCATTTTCCTTTTCCTAAAGTATTTGATTATAAAGTCTGCGAAGTTTACCGACTGACTTTTAAAGCTTCAGTAGATAGAAATGATGTTGTGCCGACGCATGACTTTCAATATTCAGATAAGTTAACCAGTTCTTCTATTACAGAAATGGAATTGCTTTAACTTTTAAATTATTTTTTTATACCAATCCAAATCGCTGACGTATGCGGTGATCTATTTTAGCAAAAACGTATGCGTCAATAATCATGCCGATCATTACCATCAAAATCATTATAGCGACAACTTGAGCCACGTCGGAAAAGTCACGTCCAGCGGCGAGTAAAAAACCGAGACCTTGGTTTTCCACGGAAAAAATTAATTCCGCTCCCATGAGAGATCGCCAACAAAAGGCAAATCCTTGTCGAAGGCTGTTTGATAAAGCTGGTAAACTAGCAGGCAGTAAAACATAACGATATAAATTAAGTCGATGTGCTCCAAGCATTTTTCCAGCTTTGCGGTAGATGGGTGAAAGATTTTTTAAACCATCACGCAACGCAATTGCGATAGAACAAATGCTACCCACGATTAAAACAAATAAAATTCCCACTTCATTAATACCAAATAATAAAATAGCGAGAGGAACCCAACAGACACTTGGTAATGTCTGTAATCCTAAAAAGATAGGTCCGAAAAATTGATTGACCGAATTGAATCGCCACATGATGACTCCAATGAGTGATCCAAACAAGGCGGAGAAAAAAAATCCAATCAAAAGTCGTAAACAACTTATCACCTGGGCAGTGACTAAAGGGCTTTGCCAAAATCCTTTGGGATTTTTATTGGGTAGATCAGGAAAGGGCCAGTGTTCAACAACATCATAGCCAAAATTGGAATCAATGTTCAATAACGAAAGCGTAGAATCTAAAATGTGTGATGGAGCAGGAAATACCCAAGACTTCCATCCGATGATGCGATATCCAGTTTCCCAAATAAAAATAATAAACAGAAACCAAAGAAAGTTTTTTCTCATAGCGACCTCATTTTGTTTTTTCTGCTCGTGTAACAGCTTGTTCAATTTCATATCGCACTAATCGAGCGACGCTTGATGTTAAAGGGCTATCGGCTTCTCTGGGATAAGGGATGTCTACCTTGATTTCTTGATGCACTCGTCCTGGGTTCATATCCAAGATAATAATGCGACTTGCTAAACGGACAGCTTCGCCAACCGAGTGAGTAACAAACAAAATAGTTTTCGGTTGGCTCAACCAAAGCTCTTGCATGTGCATGTGAAGTAAGGTGCGGTTTTGAGCATCAAGTGCAGCAAAAGGTTCATCCATAAGTAATACAGCGGGATCCAATACTAACGCTCGTGCAATGGCAATTCGTTGTCGCATTCCTCCCGATAACTCGTGTACTAATTTATTCTCAACATTTTTGAGATGAACTGTCTCTAATGCTTTGAGTGCCATTTCACGTCGCTGATCTTTAGGAATTTTTTTCATCTTTAACCCAAACTCAACATTTTCAATTGCGTTGAGCCAAGGAAAAAGACCATGATCTTGAAATACGACGGCACGATCAGGTCCAGGCCATTCGACCTTATTACCATCAATCAATACGTCCCCATGAGAGGGTGTGGTCATTCCTGCAACGATGTGGAGCAAGGTACTTTTGCCGCTTCCGCTCGGTCCTACAATCACGACAAATTCGCCCGGCTGAATTTTTAAATTGATATCTTTAATGGCATAATTTTTTGAGTGGTCAAATAATTTACTAACATTTTTTATTTCAAGTGATCCTAGATTAGCCATGTTTTTTATTCTCCCACTTTTTCAGCAAACATTCCTTGGAGGGGGATTCGTGCCCGTGAAAAACCAAGATCAACCATCCACGTTAAATATGTTCTAAATGTTTCTTGATGAGTCCCTGATTCAAATTCTATTCGTTTCATAGCCATTTCAATTACATCGAGAGGAATTTCCTTGCCGGTTAATTTTTTAATGGCCCTCTGAATGGGAATATTAAATTGTTCAGAATTGTTTTTTAAATTTTTCGTTAATGCTTGATGGACAGTGAGAAATTTTTTTAATTCGTTAGAATGATTTTTGACAAATTCAGCAGAGGCAATCATATAGGTTAAGCCAAATTTTTTTTCAGGCCATAAATCTTTTTCTTCAATAATAAGTTTTGTTCCTACTTGTTTAATAAGTAGCGATCCCCAAGGTTCGGGTGTCCATGAAGCGTCGATATTTCCTCGTTGCATTAACCCCGCTTGTTCTGCATTGGGGATGGGTAAAATATTTTTAAGTTCTGTGATACCAAATTTTTCTTGGATAAAATTCCGTGCAGAAATCTCTTTG
>CAZFSQ010000371.1:0-2988 GCA_964521975.1 uncultured Oligoflexales bacterium
AACCTAATCACTGACTCACCATTGGTGCTCGTTGCTTCAGGGAAAATCACAACATTAAGACCAGAGATAAGAGCCTTCGTTAACTCCAAAACCTCATCTCCAATGCCCTTTTTACTACGCCTCTCAACGAAAAGACAACCACCAAGCAAGCAGAGTTGCCCCAAGAAAGGAGTCTGCTTCATTTCAACAGAAGTTACGAAACAGGTTGGATAAAGTGAGCTAATGACTAAAATATCAAGATAAGTTAAATGATTTGAAACGATTAAATGATTTTGAGCCAAGTGGGGCTTAGAATTCTTCATCGTTTTTTTGACTTTAATATTAAAAATAATAAGCCCAAGCTTACTTGTTATGGCTATGACCTTTGTAAGAAAAGGCCTCGCTCTTTTAAAGTTAAACAAACTCAGCATCAATATCATTAAGGAACTTATAAAATAAGCAACTAGAGCCCCCCCAAATAATGTCATACGAATGATAAGTTTTATAATTACCACAAAGAACCTTTTTTAAATTATTTCTCATTATAGCGAAAAAAAATCATTTGGAAAAATGAATTTTAAGCTGGTATTTCGATGACAAAAGTCGTGTTAGGCTCCTGATCATCAACATAGAACTTTCCATTATGATTTTTAATAATACCTTCACAAATACTTAGTCCCAAGCCTGTGCCTTTCCTATTTCTTTAGTCGTAAAAAATGGGTTAAGCATTTTTTCCTTTATGGTACTAGGTATTCCTAAACCAGCATCTGTTATTTTCATAACAATAAAAGAATCTCTCTCATTTTCTTTATGGAAAATTGATATTTTTATCCATTTATTTTCATATTTCTCTATAGCATCTAGTGAATTATTAATTAAGTTTATAATGACTTGGGAGAGAGCCACCGGCTGGCATTTTAATTTAAAATCCAATATATTTGACTCAACAGTCATCTTCGCCTCAGCCTGGCTCAAACGAGACTCACTAAAAAAAGTAATATCCTCAATAAAGTTCTTTAATGTTATCGATTCAAATGAATCTTCACTGCTGTCGCGGGAATAGACTTTCAATCCTTGGATGATTTTAGTAATCCTTTTAATGGATATATCAATTTTTGCTAGGTCTTTTTTTATGTCATTTTTCTCTAACACTTTTGTATCTTCTGAAGTCAAGAGTCGATTAATCTTTTGATTTAACGTAGAAATAATCATGAGAGGATTATTAATCTCATGGGCTATCCCAGAAGCCATCAAGCCTATGCTCTCTAGTTTGGCAGTTTGAGTGATTTTTAGCTCCATTTCAATTTGCTTTGTTATATCTTGATGGTAGCCAATGATTTTAATTGGCCGATTGCTCTGTTCTTCTCTAGCCTCTGCGATTAAAAAAAGATGAAGCCAAATTGTTTGATCTTCAGATTTTTTAAATTTAAAATACTCAGACAATGATTCAATCTTTCCGGAATAAAACATATTTATTTTATTGACAATATTTTCTCTATGACACTCGTCTATCCTCTCATTAAAAATATTATCCGCTTCTTTTGCATTTTCCACATTGGGTAAATTGGTAATGGCCATTAAGTTTTTTGTCACAATTAACTTGTTGTTTTCGATGTCCTCGAAAAAGAACCCTACCCCGGAAGCATAAGTGATTAAGTCTATCTTTTTAATTAATTCTACATTCTCCTCTTGGAGCTTAAATTGATTTTCAATATTGACTGTTAGTAAAATGATTTCGCTATCATTTTTGATTTTATGCCAGAGGGTTTGGTGTCGAGCTTCTACGTTATCCAAAGTCGTAAAGGATAAAATTTGGTCTAATGACCTCTCTTTTGAATCAATGAATTTTACCAAATCCCTTAGAGTATCAATTTCTCCTCTGCAAAAGCCATATTTTTTGCCGATGAAATCTTCTTTTTTCAGGCCAACACTATCTGCAACATACTTATTAGTACGAATGTAACTCAAATCTTTATTGATCCAAGAAATTCCTGCAGGTATCAGGTCAATTAACGTCTCGAGTTGTTTTTTTTCATGAATAAGTTTATCTTGAATTTGTATTTTTTCAGAAAATTCCCTGTGCCGCCTAAGAACCTTAGGAACTTGTAAAATTAAATAAATGCCAAACATTATAGTAGGAACTTTATAGGGATGTTGATCGATTTGGTAAAAATAATAAGTCGGAAGTGCTCCATAACTAAAGAGAAGCATTAAACAGTACCTCGGGATGGCAAAACCGGTTGCAGAGATTGATTCAATTCCACCAGATAGTATTGCAATAACAATTGCGCCAATCCATCCCGTGAAGCCAAATTTTGTAAGGTGTAAATAAAGATAGAGGGATAGGCTGATGTATAAAAGCAATCGAACTGTGAGATTAATATTAATAGAGATGTTCAAATTTAAAAGCTTGTTTTTTAAACTCAAGTAAGACATTACATCGAGGGATAGAGATGCAATAAAAATCATCACTTCAATGAAGTGGATCAAGAAAGATTCCCGGTGATTAAACTCTGGTCTAACGGCACGAAGGGCAACCACACACATGATGGCTGGCCATCCCAGCCTAAAGGCATTTGAAAAATAGTTCGATGCTATTTCGTTTTGATAAATTTCACTCTTTTGTTGAAACAATTCCGCACTTCACTATTAAGTATGTTTATAAAGATTTATCGGAGCAAAGAAACTTATCTTTAATTTAGATGATGAAGTGTTGCCACACTCGGCGGTGAATGATCCCAAACATTTTGAGTCAGTTAAAATATTTATAAAAAGATAGGTTAATTCTTAAAATATCTTTTTTCATATGATGGATTAATTTCTTCAAGATTTAAAATTGTCAAAAAATCAATGCATTGAAATTCATTATCTAATGCTGGATTACCATATACTTTTGCTCCGGCATTGAGATAGCTTCTCAGCAGGGATGGAATTTGACTCATAATAAATTTTTCTTCAAATATATCTTCTCCAGTGACTTTCGATAAGCTCATCTTATATTTTAACTTG
>CAZFSQ010000372.1:0-2987 GCA_964521975.1 uncultured Oligoflexales bacterium
AAGCAGAAAGATTTTCACTGATCCAACCTTTGTGTTCAACCTAAAATGCAAGAGATCCTAGCAGCCCCAATTCCACCCCCGACCAAAGAGCAAAAACTAAATCTTGCTTCAAAGATAAACGTCCTAGCTTTTTTAAACTCGAAAGGTGTTCTGCCATCTCCAATATACTTGCAACACCTGAAGCATTATCATCCGCTCCATAATGAATTCCTTTTTCTGTTTCACCCAGATGGTCGTAAT
Organism: uncultured Oligoflexales bacterium; assembly: GCA_964521975.1. GTDB lineage: Bacteria > Bdellovibrionota_B > Oligoflexia > Oligoflexales > CAZFSQ01 > CAZFSQ01. Next base: position 241 of record CAZFSQ010000372.1, read on the forward strand.
GTGCTCCGATTATCACTGTTAAAGTCTTTGCTGAAGGTGCGTTTTCAGAAGCCGCTAACTTGCCAATAACATTATGAGCCGTTTTTCGTTCTTGCTTTAATTCTACTTGTCCAGATAACTGTGCAGAAATTTCAACTCCACTAACACCTTTTCCTTGATCTAACAGGTCTTGAACTTCTTTTAGATGGTTTTTATCACTCAATAAAAGCTCTGCTGTTTTATCTGAAATTGAAATGACACCTATCCCTGATGTTGCTGTTCCTTGTGGATCAAATCGCAACGGAATTAGTTCATGCTGCACTTTTGCATTTGGCCCAGAGACAATTAATAATCCTTTTGCTCCAAGATTTTTTGCCAAAGCAGCTTTTCTACCAATATCGCTATAGGGAAGCATCTTGCGTTTTACATCCGACGGCAATTCCTCAGGTAAGAAACGGAATACCATGACCCATTTATCTTTAACATCCAAATGAACATATGAATCATACTCTTCAAAATTTTCATCCTTAGGAATTCTCATTCCATATCCAGCAAAAACAATTTTTTCATTCTTAAACTCAATATTAGAAGATGCTGCGTGAGGTCGCCAATCGGTATCGAGTTGTAAAACTCCACGCTCAGGTTCTTGTAAATTTGAAATTGCTAATTGATTTTTTTCTCCCAAGGATACAGTTGCCACAAAAGAAAATGGATGAAGATAATTCGCCTGATTTTTATTAAGAGGTTTTAATCCATATTCTTTAAATTTTTCTTCGATGTAATCGGAAGCAAATTTTTCTCCTTCCGTCGCCGTCCCTCGCCCCTTTAATAAATCAGATGCTAAAAAATTGATATGCGATTTTAAATCTTTTACCGTAATATTTGATGAAGTTTTTTCTTTGTTCGGAGGTAAACCCAAAGCAATGCGTGCCGAACGATCATTCCAAGAACTTAAATAAATTTGTCCGCCCTTTCCACCATATCTTGTACTTGTCCAAGCAAGTGAATTTCCATTCGGTGTAAATACAGGAAGACCATCAAATCCCTCTGTATATGTTGCACGCACAGGATTTTTTGTGCCTTCAGCATCCACGAGATACAGTTCAAAATTGCTATGCCCCAATACATTCGTCGCAAAAATAATATAATCCCCTGTTGGATGAAAATAAGGAGCCCATGAAATCGCATTTAATTTAGTAATTTGTTTTTTATTCGTACCATCAAGATTCATTGTATAGACTTCAGCCGTTGCTCCATTAGGATCGAAATGTCTCCAGACAATTTTTTTCCCATCGGGACTAAAAAAAGGTCCACCATCATAACCAGGTAAATGAGTCAGACGATAAAGTTCTTTACCATCCGAGGACATCAAATAAATTTCAGCAAAATAGGAAGGATCTTTTTCAAGAACTTTTTTTTCATCTTCGGTCAATTCTCCCTGATATCCTGTACGATTCGATGAAAAAGCTATCCAATTGCCATCAGGAGACCAACTTCCCTCGGCATCATACCCAGGAGCACTCGTAAGATTTTTTATTTCCTTGCTAGTCAAATCGACTTCATAGATATCAAACGTCTCATCAAAATCCCAAGCGTATCGACGCCCCTGCGTCGGAGCTTTTCTCTTGGCGATTTCTTCTTCTTGTTTAAGCATGGCTAATGGGTCTTCATGGGTTGAAGCAAACAAAACCTTTCCACCTGAGGGATGAACCCAAGAGCATGTTGTTTTGCCAATGCCTGGAGATACTTTTTTTGTAGTTCCTGATTTTAAATTCATCAAATAAATTTGATAGAATGGATTTTTTTCATCTCGTTCTGTTTGAAAAATAATCGACTTACCATCGGAGCTAAAATAACCCTCTCCGGCTCGCAGCCCTTGAAATGTTATTTGTTTAGGATTTGACAAAAAATTTAATTCTTCTTTACCGGGTTCATTATGTGAATTGCTCGAATCCATTTCATGAAGAAAACTTTCATGAGCTGATAAAAAATTTGTAATAAACAAAATAGATGTTAAAAAAATTCCAAACCTAGCACGCATTTTCACTCTCCTTTTCAATAGATTTAAAAACCTGATTTGGGCATAATAACTCAATGTAGAACTTCATGAAATTAAAAAAAGGAGATTTTATGATCAATGGACGATCACAAAAAAAATGGATTTTTTCGGGTGTAATTTTTACAAGTTTGTCATTCACATCTTTATTATTTTCTGAAGATGATCCCGGCGATGAAAATCCCGTAGGAGAAACTTCATTTTACAAGATAGATCGCAATCGTGACCGCACATCTTCGATGATCCGCAATGGAAAAATTGATGCTGAGGTTATTAAATTTATTCCTAAAGAAGAGGGAAAAGAAAATTCGGAAGACAGTTACCGTGTTCAAATGAAATGTCAGTTTGATATTTTGTTTGTTGGTCGAAAAGAGGGAACAGGATTTATGAATTTTCCAACCTATCTTTTTCAAACTGATTTTATTGAAAAACTACGCGATGAAAAAACATATCAGCATCCTTGGGTAAAAATCACGCATTTGGGTCAAGAAACGGTAAAAAATATGGATAATAATACCTATGAAAATACCGATGTCATTTTACTTTCTGAAATCAATACTGATTTTATTCCCGAAGAAGCCAAGTGTGTTTCGGGTGGCTTTATTGCTATGGCAGAAATGAAAGCTCGCATGGAAAATTTACCTTTTGATCTCCATACTGCGGATGTCTCTGACATGAAGATTAAAATTCATGTCGCTGAAAAAATTCCTGT
>CAZFSQ010000373.1:0-2977 GCA_964521975.1 uncultured Oligoflexales bacterium
ATAAGATGCTAAAAATAATGTGATGGCCCCACCCGTCTCAGCACAAAAACCGCCCACAGGTTTTAATTTTGTAATTTTCATACCCATCGTCTTAACAATTCGCCACCCACCAAACAATGTGCCAAGTCCCATCGCAGCATGACAAGATAAAACAACCCACAATGGAACATGAAATTCCCCACCTAAATATCCTGCTGAAAATAATAATACAGTGATCATCCCCATCGTCTTTTGAGCATCATTGCCACCATGACCAATGCTATAAAATGCTGCTGAAATAAATTGTAAAAAACGAAAACCACGGTTAACTTTCGAGGCCACCATCTTAAAACAAATCCAACTTACAAGCGTCATTAAAGCAAAGGCGAGAATGAATCCTAATAAGGGTGAACCAACAATTGAAAATGCAATTTTTGTAATGCCTGGAACATTGAGGCAATGAGTTCCTGCTTTGGCAACGGCTGCTCCCGCAAAACCTCCCATAAGAGCATGGGATGAACTAGAGGGTAATCCATAATACCAAGTAATAAGATTCCAGAGAATCGCCCCTGACAAACCCGCTAGTATCACATTGGCATCCACCACCGAAGGCTCCACGACTTGTTTCCCTACGGCATTCGCAACATGAAGATCCATTACCAAAAACGCAATGAAATTAAAAAACGCCGCCCAAACAACCGCCCACTGTGGTTTCATCACTCGTGTTGAAACAATAGTTGCTATGGAATTTGCTGCATCGTGAAAGCCATTGATAAAATCAAACACTAACGCAACAAAAATAACAAAAATAATAAAGGCAAAAGAAAAATCAGGCATACTCAACAACAATTCCTTCGATAATGTTAGCAACATCTTCACAACGATCTGTCACAGATTCTAAAAGCTCATAAACTTCTTTTAGCTTGATGAGTTCAATCACGTCTTTCGTTTCCTTAAAAAGTTTTGCCAATCCTGAACGCAACATGTGATCCGCTTCATTTTCCAAACGATTGATCTCGACACATGCTTTTAAAAGTTCTTTATGATTTTTCATATTCGATAAACCACCGATGGTCGTCTTAACCAATTGCACCGATATTTCTGTAACCTCAGCTAACTTAATTAATTCTGGTGGAAATTTTTTTAACTCATAGAGCATAATTCTTTGGGCTGCGGCATCTAAAAAATCGAGTACATCATCTAAACGCTTAATCAATTCGTGAATATCTTCACGATCAAGTGGAGTGATAAAAGTTTTATGCAGAAGAGTCATTGTCTGGTGGGTTAATTCATCACCATGATGTTCTAGTTCTTTAATCGTTCTAGCTTGACGCTCAATATCACTTCCCGGAGAAACGAGTTTAATAAACTCAGTACATGCTTTAACCCCTGTTTCCGCTGCTTCGTTAAACAAATTAAAAAAATCATGTTCCTTAGGTAAAATTCCACCAAACATTTTTTTGAATTCCTTTCTAAAAAAGACAAAAAAAAAGCTCCTCAGGACGGGCTCGAACCGCCGACCCAGTGGTTAACAGCCACTTGCTCTACCTGCTGAGCTACTGAGGAACATCAAATAGAAAATAAAAAAACATTGCAGATACTTAAAGATTATCTTTTTCAATTTTTATGTCAAGAAATTATCTCAGGTTCATAGACAAATCATTGAACTCACGTTAACATAATCCTTCTTTTGAAAACTGTTTTGGAGGATTTTGTCTATGACAATCAAAATTGGTATTAATGGTTTTGGTAGAATTGGTCGCACAATTTTGAGAGCTGCGGCACAAAATAAAAATTGTGAAATTGTTCATATCAATGATTTAACAGATACACACACTCTAGCTCATCTATTAAAATACGATAGCGTTCATGGAATTTTTGATTGCCCCGTCAAATCTGAAGAAAAGAATCTTTGGGTGGGTGATAAAAAAATTGAAGTCACTGCCATTAAAAACCCAGCCGAAATTCCTTGGGGAAAAAGTGGTGTGGATGTGGTTTTTGAATGTACGGGACGTTTTCGCAAAAAAACAGAATGCGAAGCACATATTAAAGGTGGTGCAAAAAAAGTCGTGGTCTCGGCTCCCGCAGAACAAGAAGATATTACCGTGGTCATGGGAGTGAATCACCATTTACTTGATAAAAATAAGCACACAGTTATTTCTAACGGATCATGCACCACGAATTGTCTTGCTCCTATTGCGAAAGTTCTCCATGAAAAATGGGGAATTAAAAAAGGATTAATGACAACCATCCACTCTTACACCAACGATCAAAGTATTTTAGATTTACCTCATAAAGATTTACGACGTGCAAGAGCAGCGGCTATGAGTATGATCCCCACATCAACAGGAGCAGCAAAAGCTATTGGATTGGTTCTGCCCGAACTCAAAGGTAAATTGCATGGCTTGTCTATTCGTGTCCCGACACCTAATGTCTCATGTGTAGATTTGACTGTTGAACTTGCAAAAAATACCACGAAAGAAGAAATCAATTCCGCTTTACGCGATGCAGCACAAAATTCTCTCCGTGGCATTTTAGATTATACCGATGAACAATTAGTATCTGTGGATTTTAACGGCAATCCTCACTCATGTATTGTGGATGGTGACAGCACTGTGGTTATTGAGGGAAATATGGCTAAAGTGATTGCATGGTATGATAACGAAACTGGTTTCAGTCATCGTATGCTCGATGTTACAAAACATTGGCTTGCTTAATTGTATTGAAGAAAGAGAAAAATAATGGGAAAAGAAACAACAAAAATTGTCACACTCACTCGCAAAGAAATTTTAGAATTTTTAACACAGAAAAAAGATTTGAGTGGTCTTGATGTAAGAAAAGCCAACTTAGTCAAAATTGATTTTTCAAATTGTATTTTACACAATGTTAATTTTTCCTACTCCAATTTAAAAGACTGTAATTTTAAAAATGCTGATTTAAAAGGTGCGTCCCTTTGGAATGCTAATTTAGAGGGAACTGATTTTTCTTTTGCTAATCT
>CAZFSQ010000374.1:0-2973 GCA_964521975.1 uncultured Oligoflexales bacterium
ATAAAGGAAGAAGAAGATATTTTTGAGCAGCAGGAAAAAGATGAATCATTGTTTGAACCAAAAATAAGCGATCATGATGAGGAAGATAAAGACGACTATCAAGCTCATCCGCATCATTAAAAAAAATATGACAAAAAACGTTGCTGTTATTGGAGCTACAGGGGCGGTGGGTCGCGAAATGGTAGTTGATTTGCAGGATATGCTGCCAAGTCGTGATTGGAATATCAGCTTATTTGCATCTGAAAAATCTCGTGGAACAAAAATTAAATTTCATGATCGTGAGCTTTCTGTTGATTCATACCAAAGCGAAAAATTAAAAAATTTTAATTATATTTTAATGAGTGCGGGCGGAGATTTTTCACGACAGGAATCTTCTAAACTCACAGCTCAAGGTTCTTTTGTTATTGATAATAGCAGTGCTTTTAGAATGAATGATGACGTGGCATTAGTTGTTCCCGAATTAAATGGTGCATTGCTCAAAAAAATGAATAAACCACAAATTATTGCTAATCCCAATTGTTCAACAATTCAATTAGTTTTGTCACTTAAACCTCTGATTGAAAATTTTGGTATTGAACATGTTGTGGTGACTACTTTGCAATCAGTATCCGGTGCTGGTCAAAAGGGGATCGACGAATTGGAAAATCAGATGAAAGATTTTCATGATAGAAAAAAAATAGAAATAAAAAAATTTGATCACCAAATTCTTCTCAATCTTTTAACTGCGATAGATAAAATTGATGATGCAGGAACTGCTTTTGAAGAAAAAAAAATTATTAGTGAAACAAAAAAAATTACAGGTATGACTGATCTTGATATTGAAGCCACGACTTCGCGTGTTCCTGTTTTGTTTTGTCACAGTGAATCTGTGTGGGTGAAGTTGAAAAAGGAAATTTCTCTTGAAGAAGCTCTGCAAGCTTTTAAAAATGAGAAGTCATTGGTTTTAGAATCATCTTGTGATCCTAAAAAATTCCCCACACCGCAGCAGGTTGAAAAAAAACGCGACGTGTATATTTCGCGTGTACGATTACCGCTTGGAAAGAAAAAATCAAACATAGTACAATATTGGAATATAGCTGATAATTTAAAAGTCGGAGCAGCAACGAACGCAGTAAAAATTTTGAAGGGGCTGATGGCGAATGAGAGTTAGAAAAATATTTTTAGTTTCCCTCTTGGGTTTATTAAATTCTAAGATGGTTTTTGCTCAGGAAGAGCAGCCGCAAGAACCTCTATCATCATCCCAACCTCCTCCCGTTCCTGAATCCGATGGACCACGTAACAAATTCAAAGAGCAAGACCATCGAGTTTATGGTTCCTATAAAATTCGGGTAGGGTTAGCCAAACCAACATTCAATGATGGTCTCAAGGGATATGATACTCTTTACGGTAAAACAAATTATTACCCAATGTTTGGATCTGACTGGACGCCGTTTGATGGATATGTCGGTGTGGGATTATCTTTTCGTTTTGGTTATTACTCAGCAAAAGGTTATGCCAGCAAATTAAAAGAAGGGACCAGTGCCGGGTCAATTTCGGACATCCAATCATTGGATGAAAGTAATCTTGAAAAAGACACGACGAGTTCGACAGAACTTGGGGTGTATCCGCTACAGGGTTTGATTCATTTTTCATTCACGCCGTTTTGGGATAGAAAATGGGCAGTCTTGTCGGGTTGGGCAGGGATGGAGCGATTTTATTATCAAGAAGAATTACTATCGAAAGATGCTTCGGCAGCAACAACCTCAAGAGTTGTTGCGAAGGGAAAAAGAGAAGCTATGATCTTTGGAGCAGAATTAGCTCTCGCTATGAATTGGCTTGATGAGAGCACAGTTCATGCACTTAAAAACCCGTTAGGAATTGGTTTTGTTTATGCAGCACCTTTTTTTCAAACCATTAAAGCTCAAGCTGCAAAGGGTCCATCTTTTGGACGGACCGAGTTTGGTGTAAGTTTTAATTTTGAGTCGATCAGGTGATTTTAAAAAGTTAGTAAATTTATTTAATATATAAAAATAAATAAAATATTCCTGATTTACGTCATGTTATGGAGAAGAATTATTATTTTTTAATTCTTTAAATTAATTTTTAAAATTAAACACCCGAAAGTAAGGCTGTTGTTTTATTATTAACAAAAGGAGAAGTTATGAAGCGAATTTTAATCATGCTTGTTTTGTCTGTGACATTGGGTTGCGGTAAAAAAAATGAAAGCGATGAAAAGGATGCTACAGGAAAAACAGCTCGCGTAGCAACAAGTCTTCGTTCGACAGGAAATTTAGCTTTAACAAACGAAGCGAGTCTTTCATTCACAAATAATATGGCGAGTACCTTTTTAGCGAATAGCACTGTTACTGTGGAATCATTTGAAATTCCGATTGGACGTATTAATCTTACAGCAGGGGACACAGGATCAGGTTATACAGAATCAAGTCCCAATTTTTATTCTTGTCCTGGAACAACGAATGAAGAATGTATGGTTGATATTATCAACACAAGTATTAAAGATCTTTTAGCTCAAACAGCAGCAGCAAAAAAAGCTGCTGAGGAAGAAGCGGAAGAAAATACTTCTGAAGATTCGTCTGAAGAAGGAGAAGAAGTTGCCATTGAAGAACCTAAAACATATACAGGTACAGCGGTAGAAATATGTGCGGAGGGAAAAGGTGGATCAGGAACACAATTTAAAGCATTACTCAAAGCATCAGCGACGCTTGGTAGTACGAAATATTACACCAATGCAACTACAGGTGTTTCAACTACAGGCCCAGCCGAAGCTGTGGAGATTGCGATGAATTGTGGCGGAAGAAACTCTGATCTTCTTACTCCTGTAACATTATCACCCGATTCAGAAATCAGTCTGATCTTTTGGGCTGAGCCAGCAGGTAGTGTGTTGATTACCAATAATGCACCACTGGTAAACGCAAATTGTACTTCAAGCACTTCGAGCGACATTGAGTTTTGTGCTCTTCTACCATCATTTTT
>CAZFSQ010000375.1:0-515 GCA_964521975.1 uncultured Oligoflexales bacterium
GCAGAAGCTGCTAATTCTCTATATTGTGCCAACTCTAATCTTAGTCTACACGATACAGATTTCATAGCAGGAACCTGTGCAGATCCTCCTACCCGTGATACACTCAATCCAGGATTAACTGCCGGTCGTACACCACTGAAAAATAAATCTGCCTCTAAAAATATTTGACCATCCGTCATAGAAATAACATTCGTTGGAATATAGGCTGAAATATCCCCCGCTAAAGTTTCAATAATTGGAAATGCCGTCAAAGACCCCGCACCTAATTTGTCATTTAATTTACATGCTCTCTCTAATAAACGACTATGAAGATAAAAAACATCCCCAGGATAAGCTTCACGGCCTGGAGGTCTTCTCAATAAAAGAGAAAGTTCACGATATGCGGCCGCTTGTTTTGAAAGGTCATCATAGAAAATAACAACGTGTTTTCCCTTATCACGAAAATATTCTCCCATTCGACAACCAGTATATGGAGCTAAAAACTGCATCGGTGCAGGGTCAAGGGCCGTCGCAGC
>CAZFSQ010000375.1:525-2960 GCA_964521975.1 uncultured Oligoflexales bacterium
ACAATCGTATAATCCATCGCTCCCTGCTGCTTAAATTTATCAACTACTTGTGCAACAGTAGATGCTTTTTGACCAATCGCCACATAAATACAAACAACGTCTTTTCCCTTTTGATTAATAATCGTATCAATTGCAATTGCTGTTTTTCCTGTCTGACGGTCTCCGATAATTAACTCTCGTTGCCCTCTTCCTATCGGAATCATACTATCAATAGGCTTAATCCCTGTTTGCAAAGGCTCATGAACACTTTTTCTCGCAATGATCCCAGGAGCTTTTACTTCTACCACTTCCTTTGTAACATTTTTTAGTGCCCCTTGACCATCAAGCGGCTCACCTAATGCATCCACCACTCGACCTAAAAGTGCGTCCCCCACGGGAACAGAATTAATTTCTTTTGTTCTCCTAATAGAATCCCCTTCTCGAATTCCTTTAGATTCACCGAAAATCGCGATCCCCACGTTATCTTCTTCAAGATTTAAAACAACACCCTTCAAACCATTCGCGAACTCGACTAATTCCCCAGCCATTACTCCATCAAGACCATATGCACGAGCAATTCCATCACCAACAGAGAGCACGGTACCTGTTTCCTGTAACTCTATTTTTTGATCAAAATTTTTAATTCGCTCACTGATAATTTTACTGACTTCGTCTGCTTTGATCTTTTCCATTACTTTTCTCCTAATACTTTAAAAAATTATTGATCTTTGTCCTTAGACTTAAATCAACAACATTATTTCCAATTTGCACAATAAAACCTCCCAAAAGAGATGCGTTTTTTTCATGCTTTAATACAACTTTTTTATGAGATTTTTTTCCTAGAATATCTTCAATCTTTTTAATATCCATATCTTCTAATACTTCCGGAGACACAATTTTACCCTTAAGCATCCCCGATTTCTCCGAAAGAATTTTTTGAAAGTCTTGAGTAATAGAAGGAAATTTATCCAATCTATTTTTATCAATAAGGACACAAATAAAGGACGAAAGATATTTTAATTTTTTTTCTTGAATTAAAATTTTTGTTAAAACTTCTTTTTTAATATCTGGATTAACGGCTGGATTTTTTAAAAACTTCCCAATACTCGCATGACTAAAAAGCTCCGTAATATCTAGCAAAACTTTTTCTAGTGGTTCATGAAATTCTTTTTCACTCTCATATAGAGAGAATAATGCTTTGGCATATCTTTGAGAAATTCTACTCATCTTTATATTTCAGAAATCTCCTCTATTTTTTTTATTCCCTGCCCTACAATTTTATGCTGAAGCTCTTTACTAGAATTTTTTAAAATCTGTTTCTCTACTTCCGCGACAACTTTTTCTAAAATATCCCTTTCAAATTCTTTTCTTAAATTTAATATTTGTGCCTCAAGCATTTTGTTTGTCTCAGATAAAAGATGTTGTCCTTGATCATTTGCTTCTTTAATTAAACGATCATACTCGCTTTGAGAAAATTTCTTCGCATGATCTAAAATTTCATTGACCTCTTTTTGTAAATCTTTTTTTCTTTGCTCAATTTTACTAAGTGTTTCCTTAGCTGAAAAATAAAGCTTTTCTGCTTCTGATTTTTTGAGTAAAAAATCTTCCCGTCTTTTAGACATTTTTTCTACAATAGGTTTTTTAAAAAAACGCACACATAAATACACAAACAGAAAAAAATTTAAGTAGGGAATAAGAGCACCAGTTATGTAATTAAAATTTTCCATTTATTTTTTTATATTTCCAATACCTTTTTATAAATTTCCTCGGTTAATTTCCCTATAGAACTCTCAATTTCTCTTTGAGCAGACTTAAACTCTTCATCAATAACCTTGCTCTTCTCTTTAATAAGACTTTCTGACTTCGATTTAAATTCCTCAGAAATCTTCTCTCTCGCTGACTTGCCCTCATTTACTTTTGTTTTAATAATCTGTAACGCTTCTGATTGCGTGCTGAAAATTTTCTTTTCAATTTCATCTGCAATTTCTTTACTACGATTGGAAATCGAAAGAGATTCTTCGTGTTTTCCTTTGGTCGAAGCATCTCTAAGTTTTTTTAGTTCAAGATAAGGCTGAATAAAAAACTTCTTAATAATAAATAGATTTGAAATAAAAATAATTAGCTGAGTAATTAATACAGGAGGATTTGGGACTAAATTTAATGATGCCATTTTTCAGTTCGAAAATTATTTTCAACACAAAATCAACAATAAAAGACTAAGAAATATTTTGTAACCTATGCACTCTTTCTTGACAAGGAAAATTAAAATTATTTTAAATTAATTTTTGTGCAATAAGGGATAAAAGCCTTTCAAGTTCCACAGGAGAAAAATATGAAATTTCTATTTTTCCCTTTTGACTCGAACCTGAAATCGCTACTTTTGTTTTGAGATAACTTCTGAGCGTCTCTGCAATATATTCTAAATCAGGGTTACCCTCTCGACTTGCACCCTGCTT
>CAZFSQ010000376.1:0-2942 GCA_964521975.1 uncultured Oligoflexales bacterium
CCGATGAAACCATAGAAGCCAAAGAAGTTGACGCTATTTGCACTGGCGAAGGTGAGCATACACTTGCTGAATACCTAGATCGAATAGAAAAAAACGAATCCTTGAAGGGCCTTCCGGGAATTTGGTATAAAGAAAGTGATGGCACCATCGTCAAAAATCCTTTCCGACCAGCTATTCCTTCCCTTGATACTTTACCTTTTCCCAATTGGGATTTGTTCGATGATATCGATAAATATTTATTCTTTCTTGGAAGACTCTACGCTATTGGAACGCGAGGTTGTCCTTACAAGTGCTCTTTTTGCGCAGAGACAGCATTAGAAATTTCTTTTAGCGGTGAGCGATTCCGGGAGCGAGATCCCGTTCGATATGTCGAAGAAATTGAGTATCAATACAACAAATATAAAGATAGGGGCATGAAAGCCGTTCACCTCTTTGATACAGTCTTCTCTTTTACGGATGATTGGATAGAAAAATGGTCAAAGGAATATATCGCTCGTGGCTTACATAAAATCTTGCCCTACACTGCTTTTGCGAGGCCCGACAATCACAATGTTTCAGAAAAGAAGGTGGCTCTACTTGCCAAATCCGGCTGCGCTCAAATACGCATTGGAATTGAAAATGGAGATTCTGAGGTAAGAAAGTCGGAGCTAAGAAAACCAGGATGCAGCAACAATGTTATTTTGGATATTATTCAAAGATTGAACAATCATAATATCCTCGTTAAAACATATTCGATCATAGGTTTTCCCCACGACACCAAAAAAGCTATTTGGAATACCATAAAGTTTGCCGATAACCCACTGACGCAAACTAAGTTTGTCCTTTCTTATTCTCCGATCCCCGGGACACCGATGGCAAAAAAAGTGGTCCTGATGAATCGTGAAGAAAATATTAATAAATATAGTTTTCATTTTTCAGGTGGAGTTCATAATGAAAATTATGGAAAAAATTATATCCATTTATCATTACTCTACTGCTATTTATATTTTGGAATTAAGCAAGCTTGGCTTTCATTTAAGTCAGCTCCGTTAACTTTTTTAAAAATTGTTCCGTCGCGAATAATCATGGGTTTTTATTGGGGAAATCCCCTCTTATTAACTTCTTTATATAGCTTGATCCATGCCGAGTATTGGACAGGCTGGAGAAAGACTCAGAATAAATATTGGTTGAAAAATTTTAAAAAAGGGTACGACGACTCCATTTTAAATAAAGAACTTCAGCTGGCACTGGAAAAGCAAACCGAGGCCATTAAAATAAGCGAAAAATTAAATTATAAATTTTTACCAACTCGAGATTCTGACGACATTGTCTTAAGCAAAAATGCAAAGTAATTAAGAATAATATTTAAAAATTGAATTAATTTTTTGGGCGATAACTTCATTATCTTTCTCAGAGTAAGACTCATGCAATGGAATAAATAAGCAGCGATTTTTTATCATTTTTGCCGTAGGACATTGTTGAGCGAATTCACCGAAGGCAACTTCTTCAGTACACAAATTCAAGAGATATCCTACCAAGTCTATTCCATCCTCAAGCATTTTTATTCTAAATTCTTCAATGTCTTTGGCTTTTTTAGGCAAGTAAATTGGAAAATGGTAATAAGAGCATTCATTTGTGAATTGAACATTTTCTGGTAGTGATTTTTTGACTTCTTCATCTAGCAAACTTAAAAATTGTACTACACTTTTTCGTCGCCTTGCCACAACACTCTCTAACTCACTTAGAGATTCATTGATAAAATCATAATGCCAATTATTTAACTTAAAATAAAAATCCGCTGGAAAAGAATCTCTTCGTTTTTTAAGAAATTCATCGTTAAAGGGATCCAGTAAGCCTAACCAATGATTTGGTTCCTTTTTCTTTTTTTTATTCAATTCTTTTAGTTTGATAATATAAAAAATGAATGATGAAAAAAATAAATTAGTGGTCACAAGATTTACGATTAAAAAAAATCCATGTTTGAAGGTGTGCAGAAATTTTGACGGCATAACCTTTTCAGTAATTTCTTCACCTAAGACAACAGCATCTTCTTTATTTGTTAAAATAATTCCTCCCAACGTGGAGGTAATTAATTTTGTGGGAGACAAAGAGCCAATCGCAAACTTGGAAAAACTTCCTGGCAATTGATCTCCAATGCTTATTCCATAAGCTTGAGTGATATCTTCGATTAAAACGATTCCCTGACTTTCACAAAAGTTTTGTATGTCTTTCAATTCAGCTAATTTGGGAGCTAAGCCAGAAAGATATGTGATGACCACAACCTTGGTTTTACTTGAGACTTTTTCCACCAACTGCTCAAGTGTAATGATATGTGAATCACGTGACAAATCTGCAAAAACAGGAACACCTCCATTTAGCAAAATCGCATTAATCGCATCTGGAATTTGAATCGGGCCAATGATAACTTCAAAGCCACTTTCGATTTTAAGAGATTTTAAACAGTAATACAGTCCCATGCGGTAGGAAGAAACAAAGGTAACTTCTCTTCTAAAATAGGATTTTAAAGCATCTAGGGTTTTAATTTTTTGATCAGAGGAATTAAATTTTGAAGAAAAAATACCAGCAAAGAAAAAAAAATCTTTTTGCAAGCTTATAGAACTTTTATATCTTGGAAATTTTTTAGTCATCAAAAATAAGCTCTTCTATATTGCAAAAATGATCTCTAAGGTAGTCTTAACTATAAAATATACTTGAAATAAATAATATGGAATTAATAAATTAATAGCAACCAATTAGACTATTTTTTCTAATTAAACTCATCTAAAATAAATTAATGAAAGTTGCCATCATACTGCCTAATTTGAATGCCATTCCCCAGCTAGACCTCGGTGTAAGTTATCTTGCATCATATATAGAAAAAAATACCGCTCACGAAGTTAAGATCATCGATACCACTTTTCATAGCCGTCATTGGCAGTCCCACGTAAAAGAAAAGATCGAAG
>CAZFSQ010000377.1:0-2940 GCA_964521975.1 uncultured Oligoflexales bacterium
AGATGGATTCGAACCAACGAAGACGTGAGTCAACGGGTTTACAGCCCGTCCCCTTTGGCCACTTGGGTATCCCTCCCAAAAAAACTAAAAACAATGGAGCCGGTGATGGGAATTGAACCCGCAACCTGCTGATTACAAGTCAGCTGCTCTACCAGTTGAGCTACACCAGCTTTTTTTGTTGCCGAAGTAAAACATATTCACAACAAAAATATTTTGAACTAAACATGATACTACTAGGAAGGGAGTAACTGTCAAGAGAATGAAAAAAAAATATTATAATTTAAAAAAAATGAGAAAAATGTTTCTCGAAAACACTGCCGAGATTGCAATGAAATCGTATTGGGAAAGTACTGAACAGTTGCAAGAATATGATCAAACTTTTGCAAGAAGAATTTACGCGAAATGGGTACCTGTTATTGAGAATACAAAAGACGTCGTTGAAGCAATAAATCAAGAAGTTGAAATTTTTGATTTTGGATGTGGCACGGGAGTCGCAAGTGAGGTTTTTTTGGATTTTTTTAGAGGCAAAATTAATATTTCAAAAACTGTTTTATGGGATCATGCGAATGTAGCAAGAAATTTTTCATATAAAAAATTGAGCGAAAAGTTTTTAGAAATTAAATTTGAAATTCAAAAAAAATTTTTGCAACTTAAAAGTAAGAAAATACTTTTGATAAGTCATGTTTTGAATGAGTGTGCAATGGAATTGATTCAGAAAAATATGGATGAGGCAGATATAGTATATTTTGTCGAGCCAGGGAATTTTGATGCAAGTCGTAAATTAGGAATGCTGCGGAATAGTGTACTAGAAAAATTCGATATCATTTTTCCTTGTCCGCATCATATGCAATGTGGAATGTTCGATAAGAAACACAAGCAGGATTGGTGTCATTTTTTTGCGAAAGTACCGCAATATTTTTTTCATGATAGCAATTGGTCAAAATTTTCTAAGGAAATGAAAATTGATTTAAGAAGTTTACCATATAGTTGTCTCGTTCTTACTAATAAAAAAAATGGAGCTCAGGCAAACAATAGGAGAGAAAGAATTGTAATTGGAAAAACAAAGGAAGATAAAATTAAAACAAGTTTTATGGAGTGTAGATTTGACGCTGAAATTGAAATCGTTAGTTTAAATAAATCAAAATAAAAAATGATGGCTTCTTATTAAATAGCATTGCAATTCTTAGTGTCACAAAATTCTTCTTCGGTCTCAATCTCCATGGTGACATGAATTTTTCCATGGGATTGGAGTTCGCTTTTTATTTTATGTTTCAACGAAGTCGATTGTTCAGGAGATAATAATTTTTTAAGAACAACATGCAGCGTGAGAACGTGTTGTTCTCCATCCAAAGACCAAATATGAATATCGTGGATATCAATTATGTCATTGTTTTTCTTGATCTCATTTTTTATTTTTTCAATATTTAAATGTTTTGGAACTCCCTGTAAAAAAATTCTAAAAGCTTCTTGAGTATTTCTCCAAACTCCAAAAAGAATTATTATTGTGATCAGGATACTTAATATTGGATCAAGCATAGGGGCGGGCCAAACATACATAATCGAAGTAGAAAAAAGAATGGCAGTCCATCCTAAGACATCTTCTAATAAATGCCAGGTAAGAATTTTTTCGTTCAGAGTTCTTCCTGAGTACACTCGGTAAGCTGCTGTTCCGTTAACAAGTATTCCAACGATTGAAAAGAAGACCATGCCTTGCAAATTGGGTAAATTTTGGTCAGAGTTTAAAAGTTTCTCGGTCGCACTTGTCAAAATAAAAACAGACCCAGAAATTAATATTCCAGCGGAAATTAAAGCAGAGAAAAGCGACAACCTTTGAAAGCCATAAGAAAAATGTGTGGAGGCTGGTTTTTTTGATAGTTTTTCCATGAAGTAGGCAAGACCAAAAGTAATGGAATCACCAAAATCATGAAGTGCATCCGATTGGACAGCGACACTATTGATCCAAATACCACCAAAAAATTCAAAAATAGAAAAAATAAAATTTAACCAAAAAACAATAGCTAGAGGTGAGTAGTGGCGGTCAACCTGATGATCGTGATGAGAATGTGAATGATGATGTGTCATTTGGGTAGTTGAAAAGAAAAAGTTTCAATACCTACATGATTAAATAATTCGATAGAATCAAGCAAGCGATAGGTGTTTTGATAGTAAACTCTTTTAACGTTGCCTAGATTGATCAGACGTTTCGCACAAGACGAACAAGGTAGATGGGTGACGAAAACAAATTTATCTATAAAGCGTGGGGAGTCACAATTGATCACGGCATTTTCTTCCGAATGAAGACAACCGCAATTGCCAGGTTCTTCACGATCACAATGATTAGGTAATCCTGTAGCATTGCCATTATATCCAACGGCGAGAACTTTTCTAAAATCGGTGCTTGTAATAACGGTTCCAACCTGAAGACGATGGCAAGTAGATCTTTCCGAAAGACTCATAGCAAGTCGCATATAAATTTCTTCAAACTTGGGACGTGAACGTTGAGGTTCCATTCAGCTATTTCTTTCAGAAAAAAACTAGATGCTCAGGGCGGGACTTGAACCCGCATGTCTTGCGACACCAGCCCCTCAAACTGGCGTGTCTACCAATTCCACCACCTGAGCAAAAACTATTTACTTAGTTTCAGGAGAGGGGCTAGGTTCTGGAGATTTATTTTCTTGAGGTTTCGTTTCATTTTGAGATTTTTCCATTTGAGCCTTTTTCAATTTTTCAGAAAGATCATTGGATGAGCCAGAGCCCTGCAAAATAGTCAGTCTTAAAGATGTTAACATAAAAACAATGGCAGCACCGTAGGTTAATTTACCGAGTAGGGAAGTCGCTCCTGTTGCACCAAAAACGCCTGATGAACTGCCGCCGCCGCCTCCTAGAGTTGAACCAAATCCACCTTGTGTTCCACCTTGCACTAGAACAACGAGAATTAAA
>CAZFSQ010000378.1:0-2925 GCA_964521975.1 uncultured Oligoflexales bacterium
AAACTCCAATGACTTGGCATACTTGTCGGAACTTGATCAATTGAAATTTTTGGAAGGGATAAAAATATTTCCGCAAATTTTTTTTCATCGTAAAAGTTTTTTTCAAAGTAAGTCGCCATAGGCTGAGAAACTTGAGGAGCAAATTGAGATAGTTCATGTAAAAAAGTATCGACTTTCCAAACAAAAAGCCCAGCATTCCATAAAAACCTTCCAGAGAAGACATAAGATTCGGCGGTTTTTAAATCGGGTTTTTCTCGGAAAGATGAAACATGAAAATAGGTTTCAGTTCCTATGACATGTTGGGTTCCTTTTTCAATGTAACCAAATCCAGTTTCTGAATATTTTGGAGGGATACCAATGAGCGTTAATTGATTTTCATGAGCAACGGTAACTGCGGTGGAAAGTGTGTCATGAAATTGTTCATTCGATGCGATGATATGATCGGCGTGCAACGAAATCATGACGGGAGGTGATGCAGCATTCGGATGATTTTTTTTAATCCAATGGGCTGCCCATGCTAGAGCTGGGGCCGTATTTTTTCCCGTAGGTTCTGCAAGAATTTTATGAACAGAGTTTTTTAAAATTTTTTGAGTTAGTTCAAGTTGCTCAATATTCGTTACGACTAAACGGCGTTCTTTGGGAATCAATCCATCCAAACGCTTAGCGGTAGTTTCAATCATTGTTTCATGGCTGGGACCAATCGAACATAGTTGTTTAGGAGAAAGATGGCGTGATTTTGGCCAAAATCTAGTACCACTGCCACCCGCTAAAATAACCGCCCAAACATTATCAAAAAGATTTTTTTGCATCGTAAAACTTTATTCAGTTACTCGTTTGATTTTATTTCCTCGCGTTGGAGGCATGGCTACACCACCCTGCAACATTTTATCACCCGCAGCTTTTAGGTTGCGGCTAGTTAGCAAGAGATTAAAAATATCATCGACTAAATCACGAGCATTTTCTTTAGTCAAAATATAGCCAAATTTAGACGCTTGCGAACGACCTATGATCATTTCTTCGATAGCGACTTTCGTCACATTTTCAAACATTGACATAACTTTTTTTCCCTCCTTATTTTTTGTACAAGAGCTTTAATTCTCTCACAAATGGTTTTTTTTAAGAATAGAAATTTAGCTTAAATCATTGCAAATAATTATTCACCACCGCATCACTCAAACTAAGTTTCTCTTCTTCAAAACTAAAAAGTCCATCTCCGTCTTGATCTTGAAATAGATTCCGAATGTTTTGTGAGTCAGAGGCGATATTTCCAGTTCCGTCAATCCAAAGAGCAAATTGTTGTCTCAGCCATGATTCATTTGCAGGAGATTTTTTTATCAGTAATTCTAATAATTGATTTTGTGAGGGAACTTGGTTGATGAAATCACTTAAAATTTCACCTAAAATGTCACTACCAAGTTTAGCGTCAAGCAACAAAGTAAATAAAATTATTTTGACATAGCTGGATTCAGCGGAGGAAGCATCAAGCCAATTTTTTAAAGGTGGATCAGCTGTAAAGTTGTTTTGGCAGCCACTCGATTGATCGACCCAGCATGTATATTCAAGAATGAGAGAACGATAGTAAGCATGAATATTTTTTGTTGGGCGTAATGTATAAAGTGTTCCAGCAGTTAACCACTGTGTATAAAGTTCTTGGAGCCAAAGAGGGGTGTTCAAATTATTTTCATAAATTTGCACCCATGCATAGCGAGCAAGTTGTTCAACTAAAAAAATTTCTTTTGTCGTTTGATTTAAATTTTGTGGAACTCCCAAAAATGCACCAATATTGCGATGAGAAAACCCGGTGGCAAAGGCCGCGTTATTTTCATAAATTCTAACGGGCCAATGGCTTTGACCCCAATTTTCTCTCTGTAAAACGATGGGGAATGTATAAACGATTTCGCTCGAAAATTTTGTCCATTGTTCTTGTACAGAAGATGAATATTGATTGATTGGCGATAAAAATTGTATTGTATAGTTCTGCTCGTTAAAAAATCCTTGAAATTCGGTCTCGCTGAAAGACCACCCACTGGCAGGAAAAATTAAGCACCCCGCATCATCTTTGAGAGATGCGTTATTATTCTGTTCAACTTCACTCTCAAGACATAACCATTTTTCTTCAGAACTATTCATCCAGTTGGGAATTTGATTTTTGTCGATCGTGAGTTTTAAAATGTTTTTTTCATAGGTAAGGGTAAAGCCTTTTTTCGGATGTTCTGTTGTTGAGGTCAATCCATAAGTCGATGGAAAAAGACCTCGCAAATTTAATATGATGTCATATTTCGGAGAGGAGCTTGCCGAAGATTGAGAAAATTCTTTTGTTTGAAAAGATAAAGTAAAATCTCCTTGTGATAATTCGGTATCAACATCCGATTGAGTTGTGATTAAAACTTGGATTTGATTTTCATTGGGTTCCGAGTAGTTTAATCCTGTTATATTATATGCGTTTAATGAGGCAGGAAAGTCCGCAGCAAAATCAGTCCGTGTTGTTGATGCTGAAGAAGAAAAATTTAAATGGGTAAGTGAAAAAGAACTTGTTTTTGGGGTTTGTGGTAGGATGCGATCTCTTGTGTATGTTGGATCAGTGTAAGTTATTTTTTCGGCGTCTTGAATTTGGGTTCTTTGAGTAAATAAAGTTACGGGATCATAACGTGGATCTAAATTTCCCTCACGAATCCAAAATGAAAAAAGCTGTGTTAAATCTTTTCCTGAATCATTTTCTAAAATGGTTTGAATTTCATCGGTGGATAATTCCGTATGTCGCCCGATGTGAAATAATTTCCAAATGGAATCGAACCCAATTTCTTGTTCAAGAATTTTAAAAAATAAATAAGATTTTTCATAACCAAAATCAGACACTTCTTTATCCCACTTTTCGAGTGGAAATATTTTAGTATTGTTTTCTGAAAGAGAAAAAAATGGTTGGAT
>CAZFSQ010000379.1:0-2904 GCA_964521975.1 uncultured Oligoflexales bacterium
CAATAAAAAAATAATTATTAGTATAAGTAAAGTTGGGTGAAGATAACTTTTCAAACGTCCCACCAATTTTTCCGTAATAAAAATCGCCACCGTTGGTTACCCCAATATGAATTTCTGGGGTAGCTAATTTTTTAGTTTTGGAAGTACAAACTAAACCTGGCGATAATTGTCTCTCAGGATAATTGTTATTGCTGCTACAGACTCTAAAAAAATATTCTCGGTCAGAATAAAGGCTTTTTACTTCATAAAGATTCGCCGTCGCGACGATATTATTTACCTCTGTTCCTTTCGTGCAATTTTCAAAATTATAGATCTCATCTTTATTTTCTGAATAAACAATTTTATAGGCAGAGGCTCCGTTTCCTGAACGTCCCCAACTTAGCTCTACCGAGGATGAAGAAAGACCGTTACAGACGAGACCACTTGGGTCATAAGGTCTCGATGTGTAAACTTCAGCAGATTGAATTCCATTACTTTTTAATTTAACAATTTGAAAATCAAAATTGCTCTCGGACACAGGAAAAGAAAGTAATATTTCCGTGTCATTTTCTTTTTTCAAAACTATATCTTCACTCATGATTAAACGTTCTTCTCCCGAATCAAGAGCATGAACAGCAATAGCCCAACTATCTTTTTCTAAATCAAAATTAGATAGGCTATCCAAATTTATTTTGTAACTAACATTGAATGTTTTTCTAAGCGATACTGGATTGATCTTAGAATCAGAATCGTTTTTGACTTCCACATTAGAACCACCGCCAAGTAAAACAGCTCTATTTTCAAGCTTTGTAAAATTTTCGCGTAGTTTGCTGATCTTGATAGTAAGTGATTTTGTATCCGTTAATATTCCTTGAGGAGAATAAATACTCACCCCATTTTCCTCCGATGTAGCCGTGGTCGCACCTGAAATAATTTTATCTTCAAGACCAGAGGGAATTCCTTCAATTTCTTCGGTTGATTCTATGGAACTGTTTGACGTGGTTTCTGAAGAATTGGTGTCATTTTTCGGATTAAATTTACTAATCTTCTTGTCATCCTCTTTTTGACAAAAAGTAAAAGATAAAAATATTAAAATATGTGCCATCTTTTTCATACTAAGTAGCTCATCGGAATTTATTGATGAAACTTTAGCATTTATTTTTTTTTGTAAGACATTAATATTACTGTAGTAAATAAACTTTAAAAGCCTGATCAATATCCAATTTTTCTCCAGCTTTTTTCATTTGGTATAAAATAAAATAAATTTCAGCTTGGATATGCGGAATTTTTTGAGATTCTATTTCGCCAAGATAGTTTTTAATTTGTTGGTTGATGTCATCTTTGGAATATAGTTCTTGAATTTCTCGTAAATCTTTCTCAGGAATTTGATCTAAAATTTTAGCGGGTGGTTCGAATTCTTTTTCTTCAGGTGTGGGTTCTTCTTTTTTTGTTTCTTCAGGTTTTTGAAAATTAGCAAATATTTTTTCTTTCGATGGGTAATACATCGAACCTATATAGTAATCTAATCCCAGACCTGCAAGTCCCCAGATACCGAAAAGTAGATTGCCAAAAACCCACAGAGAAACTTCTTTATCAATATCATAATCTTCCTTTTCTGTTTCAGAATAAATAACGCGGATCGTGTGAACCGAATTTCTTTTGATTGAAATTGAGCATGGGGTGTTGCAATCATATTCTTTTTCATCAAGAAATATTTTTAAATCTTCTGGTTCGCTTTCAACTTTAATTTTTGCTGAGGGAGAATTGATAATCGTGGCACAGTGAATTAAAAAAAAGGTAGGAAGAAAAAAAATAAATTTCATTCTTGCAAACCGTTTGAAGATGCCCAGGCACTTCGCACCTTCGGTGCTCGTTGGGCATGACAGGAGCGGCAACCTCGATTCACGAATCGTTGGGCATAACAGGAGAGGCAAACTCGATTCACGAATCGTTGGGCATAACAGGAGCGGCATCCTCGATTCACGAATCGTTGGGCATGACTCTAGCCTTTTAAAATAAACGAATCGTGACACGACGATGTTTCGCAAGCCGTGAAGCTTGATCGAGATTTTTAAGAACTTCTTCTGGCAAAGGTTTGAAATTAGCATAGGCTTCCACACGAATTTTATTTGAGGGAACACCCGTGCCCTCAAGACGCTCGCGAAGTTGCATCGCTCTTGCAGAAGCTAATTCCCAATTCGATTTAAATTGTGCAGAGCTAATCGGCATTTCATCCGTATGACCTTCAATGGCAAAATGATATTTTTGCGAATACGGTTTAAGAACTAATAATACTTTCTGCAAAGAATTTTCCATCGAAGATAAAATGTCAGCACTACCGGAAGCGAACGTCACACCAGAGTTAAAAGAAAGTTCTAATCCTTCATCAGTTAATTGCACTGAAACATCTTGCTCAGATAAATTCTCTTTTTTTAATGCTTGTGATAATTTTTCTTTCGCTGCGGGTAAAGACTCTTCCGAGATAACACCCTCGGTCATGGATTGAATAATTTTTTCCATTTTTCCCGTCTGAATTTGTGACGCAGAAATAATTAAAACAAAGAAAATAAGTAAATTAGTGATCAAGTCTGCATAGCTTGTTAACCATGCTTCGTTATTGGCTCGGATGCGATTAGGCTTTCTCATTAATTTGCTTTTGTCTGATTTTCTTCGAGAAGAGCAAGCACTGTTTTTTCAAACATATCTATCACGGCCATTCGTTCATTTAATTGATTATTCATCCGCGATGACATAGGCCCACCAATCGCTGCTCCAAAGGCAATGCCGTAAAGTGTTGCTAAAAGTGCCATCGCCATCGCACCACCAAGATTTCCTGAGTCTGATCCCATATTACGAAAAAGTTGTACCATGCCAGTCACCGTACCCACCATGCCAAAAGAAGGAGCCAAGCGACCGACAATTTCC
>CAZFSQ010000380.1:0-2882 GCA_964521975.1 uncultured Oligoflexales bacterium
GAAGGGGGGGGGAAGAGGTTGAAAAAGAAGGAGAAAGAATCCACACCCCCCCCCCCCCTTTTCAAGAAACCAATCACATTTGGCTGACGCCATACTATTTTGTTTCTCGGCAGAATAGAGAATTAATTAAATTAAGTTTATAATAAAAATATGGAATCAATTTTCTGTAGATTGTTATTTTTTATAATAATTAAATTTTGCTTTCTCTTTTCCCATATTTCTACAGGAGAAGAATTATTATTACCCGACCCATCTCAATCTATCGAAGCCCTTTGGCCATCTATTCAAGGGATCACCATCTTAGATAAACAAATCATTCTCATCCCTACGGAAAAAAACTTTTTCATCGAAGTACCCTTCAAAGGACTTTCAGGCAAAACACGTGAAGAAAATTTCGGCCAAGCTATCGACTCGAAACGACACCCTTATCCTGAAAAATTTGCCAATCGCACCATCATTGATCTTTCACCAAAAATTAGCGATCAATTATTTTTTTTAGAACGCGATGATTTGGGTGGATATACCGCACTGCAAAAAGATTTTTCTTTTTTAGAATTTAATACCTTTGCTTGGGATTTAATTCTTCCCCCCAGAGATCGCATGGGGGAACCTACGCAAAAAGAAATTAAAGACATACGACAAAAAATAAAAAAATCATGGGATCAATCGGGTGGACAAAAGTGGTTTGGAATTTCACAAGCTCCTGAATCTTGGTTTGGTAATCAACGTGAAAATTTTTTAATATGGACTCACCTACCCCAATTCCCACTCGTTAATCTGACTTGTCAAAAGCAAGGCGAACTAGATTGCAAGTTAGACCGCACCTGTTTTGTTGAGGGAATTTCGGATAAAGATTTAAAATCCATGATCGGTCTTGGATTACACCAAGAAAAAAAACTATTAGTTACTTGGCATCCTGAAACGTATGAATTATTTTTTCTCAAATTTCATTCCTGTTTTAATATTACCCTTTTGGGAAAAAGAAAAATTAGTGAAAAAATTCCACCTATTTTAAGCGTTAAGGTCGATTCACATGGAAGATTATGGGTCACGACGAGCCGCCCAGAACCATTCACCAATGGATCTGTTTTTGTGTGGGAGAAGTATATTCCCTAAGACCATGATAAAATAAAAGTAAGTACCAAGTTGAGAGGAGTTTATTGCGTGGAAATAAAATTCTGGGGATCTCGCGGCTCGCTTCCTAAACCTATGGGTAATGCAGATTTTATAGATCATGTCGCCCGCTTGATTGAGACAGCGAAACATAAAAACATAAAATCTCTTGATGATTTTTTAGCTTCCATGAAAGACGGACAATTAGGAACTCCGGTTTCCTATGGTGGCAATACGCTTTGTCATCAAATTACGCATGGTCAAACAAAATTCTTTGTTGATATGGGGTCAGGTTTGCGTGAAGTGGGCAACGAAGTCGTTGCAGAAAAAAGAAAAAATTTTACTTTTTTTCTGACTCATATGCATTGGGATCATTTAATGGGAATGCCATTTTTTCTACCCACTTTTTTACCCGATCATAAATTAACTCTTTATCATGTTCATAAAAATACTCCTGAACATGTGAAAATTTTATTCAATGGTGTTAACTTCCCTCTCAAATGGCAAGATCTTGGATCATCCATTGAATTTAAACATCTTAAATTATATGAAAAAATAAATATTGAAGGAATTGACGTAACACCGTTTGCTCTCGATCATCCAGGCGGCTCCTTTGGTTATCGTTTTGAGGCTGACGGAAAATCATTAGCGATTGGTGTGGATGGTGAATACAAAAGAATTTCACCGAAAGATTTGGGCAATGATCTTAAGTTTTATCAAAACCTTGATCTCCTCGTCTTTGATGCTCAATATGAAATGGAGGAACTCGTTAACCGTTTTGATTGGGGACACTCTAGTCCACAGATAGGAATTGATCTTGCTATCCGCGAAAAAATTAAAAATCTTGTTTTGATTCATCATGACCCTTGGTCGAGTAAAGAAAAACTGCAAACCAGTTTTGAAAAAGCAAAAGAGTATTTAGAATCTCAATTTTCTACCTATAAGGGTCAATGGCCTAAGAATTCTCTTGGTCCCAAATTGTATTCTGCGTATGATGGACTGACGATAGATGTTTCTAAATTGTAGAGTCAAAATTTTATGATCAAAAAAAATATTTTCTTTTTCCTATTTTTTATTTCCTCACAACTTTTTTCTGTCATCGCCAATGATGTCGCCATCACAGTAACAGGCACTATCCCCAAAGATTTATCATCGGGGAGCTTTGATTTTACCGTCGTCTTGAAAGAATTACTCAACACTAATTTTGATGAATCCAAAGTTAAATCTCGCATCTTAGTATCTATGGAAAGTGCTAATGATGGACTTTCTTTACCCACGGAATCTAAAAGTGATAAAGATTTTTATTTAGAATTTATTAGCTACAGTGCCGAGGCATCCGCCAGTTCGCAAGATAAATCCGATGTGACCCTTATCCTTCGCATTCAAGAAAGCACTGCTAATAAATTATCTGATTATTTTTCAACGAGAACCTCTGCCAAAGTCACCGTAAAATATCAAGATAAAGATAACACCCATGATGGCGAAGCCACGGGAACATTAGATCGCGTGATGGCTTCTCCTAATGTAGCACCTAAAATAAGTTCCGTAACGGCTGGTGGACGATCTGTTTCTTTTGAATATGCTGTCGAAAAAACTGTCTCTTACTCAGATGCTTCCACGCATGATGCTACCGATGCCTATGCACTATTAATTGAAAAAAGTTTAGGCACGGTAAATCTACCTGCTATTGCTTTTCAAAATGGTAAAGCAGAAGAAACAAAAGATCTCGAATGCACATACTCAGCAGGACATGATGATAAAACACAGTG
>CAZFSQ010000381.1:0-2879 GCA_964521975.1 uncultured Oligoflexales bacterium
GTAACACTGCGATAAAGTTCAAAATGATGCGAAGGATAAATTTTTTCCATTTCAATTCGAGCAAGTTCTTCTTCTACGGCACTCGGCATATAATAGTTAATAGGAAGATCTTTGAGTAGATTAAAATATTTTAATTCTTTTTTGGTAAGTTCGAGATTCCAGGCCGATGGAATAAAAAAAAGCAAGAAGTTGAGACTTACAAGAATTCTTTTAAACATACGCCCCTCTTTAACTATTTAGAATTTTTATATTTATAATGCCGTTCACAAATATAAATAACTTTTTATGAGAGAGCAACCGAAAATTCGTGAGTGATTTTGGAGGGCGTAAATGCATATTCATACACCAACTAAAATATTGATAGTCAGTGATTTACCGGGGACTCGTCAGGAGATTAATCGCTGGTTGCATCATCATTTTGAAGGGATGCCTCATCTTATTTGCGAAACAAACTATGAGGGGTTTTGGTTTTCTAAGGAAGAAATTCATCCTAATTTAATTATTCTCTCGCATGATATTTCTATTGTTAAAATTTCGGATATTGTTATCGAAATGCGTATTAAGGAAGATGAACGTCGGACCAGTGTGATTGTTGTTGGAAACTCTGAGAATGCTCTACGTCCATCAATATCGGATGTAGAAGCATCGCTTATTTTAGAGAATGGTGTGGATGATATTATAGAAATTTACTCTCATCCTCGTGAGTCCCGTTCGCGACTCATGAATCTTGTAAAACTAAAAAACATGTATGATAGATTACGTCTCACCAATTTTCGACTTCGCAGACAAACAATCACAGACGAACTAACAGGTTTGGCTAATATGCGAGGATTCAATTTTCAAATCACAAAAAGTTTTCAAAAATGCAAAAAGGGTCAGACGGGCCTTGCGGTGGTGATGTTTGATTTAGATTATTTAAAAAAACTCAATGATTCAACGCATCATCTTGTAGGTAGTTATGCTATTTCACAAATAGGAAAAATATTTAAACAAATTTTTCCACCCAGCAAAGATCTTTTTATTGCACGGTATGGTGGTGATGAATTTGTCATGATTTGGGAAACGGACCAATTTGATTGGGTGATGATGCTTGCAGAAGAATTTCGTCAAACAGTAGAGAAAACAGCTTTTATTTATGAAGGAATCAAATTTACACTTTCATTGAGTATTGGTGTTTCTCTCATCAAACCTAATTTTCAAGGAAAACTGAAAGATGTTATTAAAGCATCCGACTATATGCTTTATCGCAGTAAAGAAAAAGGTCGCAACCAAATTCACCATATTTATCTGGATGAAAAATTTCAAGTTGAAACCTTGGCTCATTCTCATCTAGGGACGCATTTTGGTAAGAAGGTTGTGGGGTAATTAGAGTCTCCCCCGCAACATTCCATACCAATACATGATGGGAAGAAAATATTTTTTGAACCAATACATACTGCGTCGCTCTTTTCCTTGATCAAAGGGGAAGGTCTCTTGCGGATTTCCGAGATAATCAAATTCGGCAAGAATAAGTTTACCGTATCCTGTCACGAGTGGACAGGATGTATAGCCATCATATTTTTTTTCAAGGGGTTTATTTTGTTTTGCTCGCAAAAGGTTTTGTATTAATACAGGAGCCTGTTTACGAATAGCTGCCCCTGTCTTGGAGGTTGGTAAACTCGAAACATCTCCCAAACTAAATACATTCGGAAATTTTTTATGCTGTAATGTGTGTTGATCGACATCGACCCATCCTGCTTGATTGGCAAGAGAAGATTCTTTGACCACCTGTGGGGCACTCATGGGGGGAGTGATGTGCAATAAATCGTAGGGAACCTCTGTCATAGATTGATCCTCTATGTTTCTAAATTTTGCAATTTTTTTCTCAGCAACAATTTCTTCTAAATGGTGTTTGAATTTTGTTTGAATATTTCTTTCTTGAATAACTTTTTCTAACGCTTCTCGATATTTTGTCACGCCAAAAATTTTATCGGATGCTGAGAAAAAGGTTATTTCGGATTGATGTCGCACACCATGCCGTTGAAAATAATCTTCGGCTAAATACATAATTTTTTGCGGAGCACCTGCACATTTAACGGGAGTATTCGGAAAAGTGAAAACTGCTTTTCCTCCTTTAAAATTTTTAATTTCTTGCCACGTTTTTTCGACATATTTTGTAGCATAATTTGAACAAATTCCAGGTTGGGAAAAATTGGGATCAAGTCCTTTAATTTTGTACCAGTTACATTCTAGTCCTAAAGCAACGACTAAAAATTGGTAATGAATTTTTTCTCCATCGTGCAAAATAACTTCATGGGTTTCTGGAGAAAATTTTTCAATTTTATTTTTAATCCATAATGATTTTTTTGGAATATAATCCAGTGTGCGACGAATTGTTTTTGAAAGAGGCATTTCTCCTGCACCGACGAGAGTGAATAGGGGTTGATAATAATGCTCATCATTGGGTTCGATAATAGCAACGGAACCTGAAAATGATTTTGCTAATTGTGATGCGACGGTAATTCCCGCAGTGCCGCCTCCTGCGATGACGATATCATAACTCGCTTGTGTCGATTTTTCTTGATGCATGTTTTTTCCCCTTCTTAATATAGCCAGGTTGTGACTCAAGTAATAACCTAGCCAATAATTTATATTCTCGTGTCAGTTTGTGTGTTGCGTTTAAATAAACAAGCGGTTTATTTTTGCGGTGACTTTCTTTCATGATCACAGAGGAGGAAAGATAAGGTGAAAGGAGCGGCATTTTTTTAACATGCATATCTATAACAAGATCTTGCACAGCTTTGCTCTTGCTTTGGAATTGATTAATAACAATTCCTTCAACGCGAATAGATTTTTGATGATCGGTGGCAATTTCATGAACAACTTGAATCACTCGCTCG
>CAZFSQ010000382.1:0-2878 GCA_964521975.1 uncultured Oligoflexales bacterium
TTGGAAATATTTTCTTCTTTAGAACCTTTAAGAACTCCCAAATGAAGTAAGCCATCCGTAATCACGTCAATACATTTGTTGTGTAAATCTTGTAAAGCAATACCAGGTTTAATGAGTTGAATAGCATCTTTCTGAGCTTGCAGAACAATTTCATAAATGGCTTTTTGTTGAGAAGAGAATTTTTTTCCAATAGGAAAAGTTCTTGTAACATCGGATGCGTAGTAATCAAATTCAGAACCAGAATCAATTAAAAGTAAATCACCATCACGGAGTATTTTATTATTTTCGCGATAGTGAAGAATGCAAGCATTTTCCCCTGAGGCAATAATGGCCTCATAGGCTTCACGCTCAGCCCCTTCCGAAAGATATGTTTTAAGTAACATTCCATAAATTTCTCTCTCATTCATTCCGGGGCGAGCATGTTGATAAACCTTTGCAAATGCTTTTTGGGTGATGCGAGCAGCTTCTCGCATTCGTTCAACTTCATCAGGGGATTTATAAAGTCGCATCTCGGCAGAAATTTCATCCACATCATGAATGGGGAGAAATTTATTTTGCTTACGACTCTCATTCATGATTTTGCGACCGAATTTTAAATCATCTAAAACTTTGATCCAACGCATGTCTTCATAAAGGTCGAGACCTAGACGATAATAAACACCATGAGCATTTTTTAAGAGTTCAGGCAACTTTTCCCAAATTTGTGTATTAGAAAAAGCGTCATCAAGATTTAATTTTTCTTTAGTTCCTTCAACACCCAAGCGAATGCCGTCCCACAGTTCTAATAATTCATCTTTGGGTGGTACAAAAGCATAACGCTTAATGTCACCTTTTTCCGAGGGTGAGAGAATGAGCCAAGTATTCGGTTCCTGCAATCCTGTCAGATAATATAAAAAACTATTTTGGCGATAAGGGTGGTGGTTATCGTTATTTTTTATAGCTAAGGGTTCGCTCTTAACTATGAGAGCATAGTTGCCGATAAGTTTGGAGGCTTTCTCAAGACGGTGAATATAAGAGATGGGATTCATCATACAACACGCACACAGTATCCAATGGATCGGTGTCATGCCCAACGACTCTTGCGAAGCAAGAGGAAGTGCCTGGGCATCTTACCAATATTGAAAAGATCCCCAGGCATTCGCACCTTCGGTGCTCATTGGGGATGACATTGCAATAGCAACAACCATGTATTGACCTATTAACCTCATCATAAAAAAATTATAACCTCTCTTCGCAAATTATAATACAATTTTAGTATGAACGTTTTGTTGATTTATGGCGGTCAATCCACCGAACACGACATCTCTTGTCGTAGTGCGAGTTTTGTTATCCAAAATCTCAATCAAAAAAAATATCATCTGGATCTCATTGGTGTTGATAAAAAAGGTTGTTGGTATGAGCAAGATAAAAATATTCTTTTAAAAGAAATGGCTGAAAAAAAGTTTCCATCAGTTCATCAGGACAAAAATAAAATTCTTTTTGAACCGCAAACAAATATACACCCTTCATTCAATAATTTTTTTTCGACGAAAAACACATCAGTTATTTTTAATGTTATTCATGGAACGGGTGGCGAAGATGGATCACTTCAAGGTTTCCTAGAGACATTAAATATTCCCTATGTGGGAGCAGATGTGTATGGATCTTCTCTTGGCATGGATAAAATTTTTGCAAAAAAAGTTATTGCTTATGAAAATATTTTAACTTCTGATTTCGTTGATTTCGATGCCATAGATTGGAATTTAAATTCAAAAGTTTGGGTCGAAAAAATAAAAAATAAATTGCGATTACCTGTTTTTGTAAAGCCGTCGCGACAAGGCAGTTCGATGGGAGTATCGAAAGTTAAAACATGGGAAACTCTACATCAAGCAATTGAAAACGCATTACAACTTGACGAACGAATTTTAGTGGAAAATGGGATTGATGCGAGAGAGATTGAAGTTGCGATGCTAGGTGGGCTTTCCGGAAAAGAGCCACGAGCTTCTTTGCCTGGGGAAATTACATATAACCAAGAGTTTTATACTTTTGATGCGAAGTATATAGATCAAAATGCTTCAGAGGCACATATTCCTGCACAACTTTCCCCTGAGCTTATTAAAGAGTTCCAAAAAATTTCACGACAAGTTTTTAAGTTCTTAGGAATGAGTGGATTGGCACGAGTAGATTTTTTATTAGAAAAAAAATCAAACAAAATTTATTTCAATGAAATTAATTCTCTTCCAGGAATGACACCGTCATCATTTTATCCTTTGCTGTGGCAAGAATCGGGAATTCCGCCAGAAAAATTACTCGATGAACTCATTCAGCTAGGATTGGAAAAATGGCAGGCGAAAAATAAAATACGCTCACATTTCTTTTCACATCCTTAATGGACAATGCTAAAATAGGTCTGTTTTAGGAGGATTATTTATGGCGAAACGATTTAAAGGCAGTCCAGGTTTAATTTCTTTAGGAATTGATTTTACTGAGGAGAATAACAACCTCATTAAATCGGTCGAGTCGATTTGTCTTAAAACACAAATGTCACTAAGGCTCGTTCATATTGTGGAACCCTGGATTGATTATTCTTGGTCCAATATGATTGCAGGCGGTGTGCCGATGGCGGATGTGGTGGGTTCCGTCGAAGAATATTTGATTGATCAAGCCAAAATAAAAGTCGAGGCCATTAAAAATAAAATTCATCCAGAAATTCAAGTCTCATCCTATGTGACGACGGGACATATTGGTCAGACGATGATTGCCGATGCTCAAGCAAAAAAAGTGTCTTTGATTATTGTGGCAGCGACAAGTTCTTCACATCGGTTTGTTCCCAAGGGATTTTCAACAGCTCTCAGTCTAATGGCGGATTCACCGATACCTGTTTTGGTTTTGCGAAAAT
>CAZFSQ010000383.1:0-2877 GCA_964521975.1 uncultured Oligoflexales bacterium
GTACACAAACACTCACTGGATACATCGTGCAAGTTAGCATGGGTGATACACCTCAAGGGACTATCGAATATCAAAGCATCTTCGCTGTCGGTCTGACATTATTCATCATCACCTTATTTTTTAATTTGCTAGCTAAGTGGGTCATCCGTTCATTTCATCGTGATGAAAGAGGTTTTTTATGATACCCCATTATAAAGAAATTATTTATTTTCCTCAGCAGACTATTGAAACACAAATGATGATCAAGAATTTTAAATTAAGAAATATTAAAGAATGGATCTTCAAAATATTTTTATGGTCCAGTTTGTTAACTGTCATTTCTATTCTCATGTTTCTACTATTGAGTATTATTGAGCATGGCTATTCGTATTTAACATGGAATTTTTTAACCCACTTTCCATCACGTTTTCCCTCGCAATCAGGAATTAAATCGGCTCTCTATGGGACCATGAGTGTCATAACAATCACTGCTTTAGTTTCCATTCCTATTGGTATAGCTTCAGCAATTTTTCTTGAAGAATATCCCTTTTCAAAAAAGATGAAATCACTCATTGATCTTAATATTGGAAATCTCGCCGGAGTCCCTTCGATTATTTATGGAATTTTAGGTCTTGCTGTATTTGTTCGCTACTTTGCGTTGGAAAGAAGTTTACTTTCCGGCGGACTTATTTTAGCTTTACTTGTTTTACCAGTTATCATTAAATCATCGCAAGAAGCTATCAAAGCTGTTCCTAACTCAATTCGCGAAGCCGCTGCATCACTTGGTGTCACTCGCTGGCAAATAATCATGCATCACATTTTACCGCAAGCGATCCCCGGTATCAGCACAGGGATTATCTTGGCCCTCGGACGAGCGATGGGAGAAACCGCCCCTCTTATCATGATTGGAGCATTAACTTTTATTGCTTTCACTCCTGAATCACTCTTCGATCCGTTCACAACATTACCCATCCAAATTTTTAATTGGACATCGAAACCTCAACCCGCATTTCATGACCTTGCAGCCGCAGGAATTATGGTGCTGCTTGGTTTTTTATTTTTTACAAATGCTATCGCTATTTTGATTCGTTATAAAACTTCACAAAAGAGGAATAACGCATGTTAGCCAATGCCACTCCCAAACTTGATATAAAAAATTTGTCTGTTAGTTACGGGCAGAAAATTGCGGTCAATCAAGTGAGCTGCAAAATAAATCCACGCAGCGTAACAGCCTTAATCGGACCCTCAGGATGTGGGAAATCAACACTTTTACGTTCCATCAATCGCATGAATGATTTTATACAAAATGTAAATTGCACAGGAGAAATTTTGCTAGATCAAGCAGAAAATATTTTAGCTTCTCAATCTCCTGAAGAAATCCGCAGAAAAATTGGAATGGTCTTTCAAAAACCGAACCCCTTTCCAAGTTCGATTATTAAAAACATTACCTGGGGACCCAAAATTCATGGTTTTCGAGGCGATACCCATCAACTCGTTCAAGATGTTTTACAAAAAACATTTTTATGGGATGAAGTCAAAGATCAATTAAAAAAGAGTGGCTTGCAATTATCAGGAGGGCAACAGCAACGCCTTTGTATTGCCCGTACTCTGGCAATGCAACCTGAAATCATTCTCATGGATGAACCTTGCTCAGCTCTTGACCCTAACTCCACAGAAAAAATTGAAGAACTTATATTACGTCTCAAAAAACAATATACGGTCATCATTGTTACTCACAACTTACAACAGGCAAAAAGAATTTCTGACTTTACACTTTTCATGCATAATGGAAACTTGATTGAAGAAGGAGAAACCCATGCCTTATTCACTAACCCACACCATCCCCTCACCCAAGACTATGTTGCAGGACGATTTGGATAATTTTGTTATGACAAAAATTAACCGCGAGAAAATTTTTGTTGTGGAAGATGATCCTGACATTTTAGAACTCGTAAAATTTAATCTTGAACGTGATCACTATAAAGTTTTCACATGCCTCGATGGACTTAATGCTAAAGAGACCATTCTAAAACTGCGACCGGATCTGGTGATTTTAGATATCATGTTGCCTCATATCGAAGGTCTCGAAATTTGCAAAGACCTTCGCAGTAGACCAGAAACTTGCGACATTCCCATTTTATTTTTATCTGCTAAGAGCGAAGAAAGTGACATTGTCGTTGGTTTAGAAATTGGGGCCGATGATTATTTAACTAAACCATTCAGCCCCAAAGAACTCACCGCTCGTGTTCGAGCTTTGTTACGGCGTAAAAAAAATAAATTGCAACAACTGTCTAATGCTGATGCTTATATTGAGCACGGACCTTTTAAAATTGATTCTCAAAAACACGAAGTTTTTATCGAAGATAAAAAAACACAGTTCACTTTGGCTGAGTTTAAAATTTTGAAAACCTTAATTTCTAAACCTGGGATGGTGTTTACTCGCGATCAATTGCTAGAGAAAATCACAGGCGGAGAAACCTATGTTGTAGATCGAAATGTTGATGTCCATATTCGTGCCTTAAGAAAAAAGTTAAATATACACGCTGAATGGATAGAAACAATTCGCGGAATTGGTTATAAGTGTAAGGAATGAAAGTTTTACGCTCTGAAATATTCTGGAACCTTTACATAGCCAACGGCGTTTGTTTAGTTGGTTCATTTTTATTAAGTTGGTTTTTATTTCAAAATACTTCAGCTTGGTTATTTCTCCTTTCATCTGTTTTTTTATTTTTTGTTTCGATCACTTTTTTCTTTCGCAAAATCCTTTTACCCATCCATGAAGTTTTAAAAGGTAATGAGCAAACCATTTCACAAGATCGTGCTCAATTATCAGCCATGCTTGCCAGTCTGGCAGAAGGCATCGTTTCGGTGAATAAAGAAGGCAGAATCCTATTCTGT
>CAZFSQ010000384.1:0-2875 GCA_964521975.1 uncultured Oligoflexales bacterium
CACAAAATTTACGAGCAAGCGACATTCTCTTCGATATTTTAGAGCGAGCGACCATTGCTGAACAACGCGGTTTAATGACAACCCTTACACGTACCAATGCTGAAGCAGCTCGTGGAATTAAATTAAAATTAGTCACCGTTGAAACTTTGCCTTACTTAAAGGATGGCCATTTACTCGAAATTATCCTTGGTATGGAACGCGAAGATTTGATGATGTTCTTAAACGGTACAAGAGATCACATCAAAAATATTTTATTGCAAAAAGCCCCTCCCGAACTTGCAGAAAGTTGGATGGAAGATCTTGCTAATCTCGCAGGTGTTGATATCGAACGCTATCGTTTAGTAGAAATGAAAATTATTAGCCGTGTGCGAAACTTGGCCAATAACGGTGCGATCAATATTTTGGATATCAACGAAGTTATTTTTCAAGATAATTATGATAATCAAAATAGTCAACCCGCAATGGCTAATCAAGCAAAAGGCTCAACACGTATGAACCGTAATGCGATGGTGGCATAAAAATGAAATTAAATTTTGTCATAAGATTTTTTTTTCTTCTTCTCTCATTACAATGCTCACAAGGAAATGATAAGAATTCATCTTTTCGTGGTGGAGTGGTACCAAAAACCGAACCAACACCCACACTTTCACCCAAACCCACCATCAAACCAGAAGAAAATTCCGTTGTCACTGTTGTTGAAGCAACACCTGAAATTGAAACAATCATCAAAGAAGCAAGTTTAAAAAATAAAGAATTAAAAGTTAATTCTGTTCAACTACAAAATAATCAACCCATTGATGTCATTTTTTTATTAGATACCTCCGGCAGTATGAAAGATGTCATTAAAAAAGTTCAAGAAAATGTTTCTAAATTTATTGCTGATTTGAAAGGTGCATCCACAGATAAAACTTTATTCCAAATAAAATTAGTTATCTATAAAGGCAACATAGAAAAATTCGACAAAATTCCAGATATTGTGATTGAAAAATCAGAAACCCAAGCGGGTGAATACATGTTAAAAGATTTTTTAGATACTTTTTTATTTAAACCTGGATTTCTTCGTGACGCTTCTATTATAGAAATAGTTGTTGTCTCAGATACTAATTCCACTAATTTAACAGCAGAACAATTCAAATCAGAAGTTTCTAGTAAATTAAATAATCACAAATTATATTTCCATTCTATTGTTGGATTAACTGAGCCAACAGGATTTAGTTTTGGAAAAGCATTGGGTCAAGTTTTCATAGATCTTTCCAACACCCTCCAATTCAAAGGCACGGTCCTCGATCTCTATACAAGTGATTGGGGACCTTTATTAGCAAACCTCGCTCAATCTATTATTTCATCAAATATCATCCGAACATTTACCATTGATGATCCAGATATTGATGTTACTCGTGATGTCACCGTAGAAATTAAGCAAATAAAATTAAATGCAAATCAATTTACTTTTGATCCTCTAAGTAAAGTCATCAAAATCAATGATGATGTCCCGCTTAAAAGCGGAGAGGCTATCGGAATTAGTTATTTTGGATTTTAAAATATTTTATAAATAATCTACTGAAATAAATTCAGGCATGATCGGATATTTAAAACTGCGATACGAATTAAAATCAGGTTTTCCTGACTCAATCCACGCTCGATACCATAGATCAGCTAACACATCCGCAGAATGAGCCATACGCTTAACTGTAAAAAGATAATATCCCGAAGCAACTTCACAAGGCGATTTCCTCTCTGCTTCAATTTTTACCGGAGCATCTTTGCTCGGCTTTAGTAAACTCACTTTTTTATCTAATTTTAGTAGTGTTGGCACATCTCCAAAACTATTAAAGGCGAGAGCAAATGTAAGTGCTAATGGTTCATCATTTTTATTTTTGACAATTGATTTAGGTGTGCCTTTGAACAAAACGTTGGCGGGTTTAGTTTTTTTAGCCGTTAGATAAACTTCTTCATTTATTTTCAGTGGGTGACATGCCACCACATCGCTTTCAAAATATTTATGAAGTCCCCCTTGATTGGATTCCCATCCATCATATTCTTTCGATGTATGTAATGGCTGCCCTAAATCACCGACGAAATGACTCATCATCCCCATATGATTTATCCATTGATAAATCACATCGTTTAATTGGGATTGATTTTTTTCGGCATTCGTATCGAGCTTAATTATCTCTTGTCCCAAACTCACCATCCGAGAATAAAACTGAGCTACTCGCCACGGGGCTGAACCCACTTCTGGGTGAAGTTCCATCTTTTTTTCTGCGAGAATTTTTTTTACTTCATCAATGTGTATTGGAATTGAATTAAAGCTTGGTTTAGGATGAATATGATCAAGATCAATAAAATGGGTGGGAAAATTTTCATCCGCAATTTTTTTATCAGCATTCCTCCAGACAATATCAGGGACATTAGCGAGATGACCTAATACTTGATCTTTCGGGTAAAGAAGTTTTATCTTATTTTTTTCTTTCGCATCAAACTTATCTAAAAATAATTTAAAAGCAGCTTGCGTCACAATATCGTGACCACGCTCTCCCCACGAATATAGACTGAGAGAAAAAATAAAAATTAAAAAACAAAAAAATAATTTTATAAAAAAAATTTTAAATTAAAGTTTAAGGGAAAATTTTAATCATTAAATTAAAGTTGAAGCAAGAAAAAAAATAAGATTTTTTAAAAAAGTTATCCACAGGAATTGTTAATAACTCGCAAAGAAAACAGAAGAGAATTGCTCCTGGCTTGTTTTTTACCGGAAAGATTAAAAAGTGGGCAGCCCAATTTTTTTTCTATCTAAAATTTTATATTCCGATAATCTAATTCGTCTATGCCGATTTACTTTTCATCCATCGCAGGAAATCATCAATGGCTTGAT
>CAZFSQ010000385.1:0-2859 GCA_964521975.1 uncultured Oligoflexales bacterium
CCTGTCGGTTCATCGGCAAGTAAAACCTTAGGAGCCATCAAAAGAGCACGGGCGATTGCAACTCGTTGCTGTTCCCCACCGGATAATTCCCCAGGACGATGTTTTCCTCTCTCCGATAACCCAACGGATTGTAATAATCTTTGCGAGCGATCTAATAATTCATCAAATGGAGCACCGGAAATAAGCCCAGGCATCATCACATTTTCTAAGGCTGAAAATTCAGGCAGTAAATTATTCATCTGAAAGATAAACCCAACGGTTGAGTTCCTGAAATGTGATGCTTCTGCATCAGAAAGTTTTGAGATATCATTTCCTGCCACAAAAACTTTTCCTGTCGTGGGAAAATCCAATGCCCCAATAATATGTAAAAGCGTGCTTTTCCCTGCTCCCGATTTTCCTGTCAGAGCTACAATTTGACCTTCGTTAATTTCAAGATCAATCTCCTTGAGAGCATCTACCGAATGAGATTCAATCGAAAATTTTTTCCAAACTTTATTTAATTTAATGACAATACCCAAATTCTTAAACCTATACCCTTAACCCTACACCGGGTGGTTGTTTTGAGGCGACAATTGCTGGATACATGCCCGCTATCAAACTCATAAGCAGTGCCGCTCCTGCAATTACTAAATAATCCCATGGCAAAAATTTTACCGGTAAATATTTTAAATAAAACACCCCCTCCTGTAAGGAAAAAATTTCAATATAACCTAAAATAATACAAACTGAAATTCCCAAAATCGTACCCGATAAAACTCCAAGCAGACCAATGATCAGTCCATGAATTAAATAGAGTCGTGCAATATTTTTTTGGTTCATGCCAATCGCTCGTAATAAGCTAATCTGATTTCTCCTATGAAATACTGTCATCATGAGTGTCCCGCTGATTGAAAAGGCCGCAACAACAACTATCAGCATCAAGATGGCTCCCATACAAAATTTTTCTAATTTGAGAGCAAATAAAAGTGATTTATTGGCCATCTCCCATGTGAGTGCTTCTAGTTTTAATTCATTTTTAATTCGTGAAGCTACTTCTTGAACTTGGAAGGGGTCTTTAATGTTGATAGCAATTCCACTCACCAGTTTTTTATTTTTAAGAGATGGATGATATTCAGGGAGCAGTTTTCTCCCTTGCTCAATGTCAATCACGGCCCATTTGCGATCATAATTAAAAGCATTGGTCGCAAACATTCCTGAAACAACAAAAAAACGGGCGAGCCTTCCACCGGAACCGAGCAGTAAATCCATATTGGTGCTGGGCGTGAGCATTGTGACTTCTTCACCCAATTCAACCCCCAAGTCACTCGCCAAATCCATTCCTAAAATAATACCCGGATATCTTTCTTGATATTTTTTTTTAGACTGCACCTCAGGTTCATCTTCACTGAAAATAGGGGCGTGTAATTTTTTAATCGAAGCGAGTTCTCCTGAAATCATGGATGACTCAAAAGGCCACACTCGCTCTGACGATTTTTCATTCAAATCTAAACCAAACACGGTGACGATCATCACATGGCGTTTTCTTTTAAGAACCACATCTGCCTCAGTGAATGGTTCAATGGCTGTAGATTCAGGAATTATTTTTTTTATTTTCTCGATAGGGAATTCTTGCAAACTGATTCCTTCGCCACTTGCTGGAGAATGAATTTTAAGATGCGGTTGACCATTTAACATTTTACGTCGTAAATCTTGTTCAAACCCACCCATCACCGACAGAACAATAATCAACATTGCAACTCCGACGCACACACCCGCAATTGACACAAAAGTCATAAAAGACAAACCGGATTTTTGGTATCGCTTGGTTGCTAAATTTCGCCACGCAATCCAATGAATGTAGGACGAGGGATTAAGTTTCATAAAATGTATTTAATACCATCTTGCCAGTGCATGGCTACAATTTTTATAGCAAAAAGGATTTTTATCTTGGTGACTTAGCATTTTATGGATCACGACCCAAATATTGAGGCGTTTTTTGGGTCGTGATCCATGGGTTATTTTTTCTTTTTACATTTTTTAGATTGAAAGCAAATTAACTATTTACACTTGTAGTGATTATAAATCTGATAAAACGGCCCTTTATCACCAAAGGGCGGAAGACGGTTTTTCGTAAATGAACCAAATGGTAGAATTGAATATGTGTGGTAAGTCTGAGCTGGAATATCATCACAAGATCTGATCCTTACTTCTTCTAATGAAGTTGATGGAGCGAAATAAAATAAATTTGTATAGTCGGTAATTTTTTTCATTCTGCCGATGACGTTATAATAGAGCCCAGGAGGCTTAACCTCTACATCACAAGAGCTGAGTTTCATCGGCTCATTAGTAATGTTACAAGAATAATTTTTAGAAGTTACCGTTTTTAATAGTGGTTTTTCCATCTCAAAATCTAGTTTGAATTCACATTTTTTACTTTTACCATTTTTTAAACTCAGTGATTTATCGTTTAGAGAAAACACCACTTGACAACGAACTTTAAAGCCATCATTGACCGCTGGTGACACAATTTTAAATTTACTTTCTACGGGTGATGATCTTGAACCATTCTCTAAAATACGGGTAACGCTCAATCGTAAATTATGCATCGCATAATAAGCAACCAGTTCTTCTCCATTAAAATATATCGTAATGTCTCCTGAAGAAGTTGCCTCAATATATGGTTTAGTTGGATCTTTATCGTTTTTAGTAACTGTAAACGTATATGTCTTCAAATTTTTTTCTTTACCTTTGGTCATATCATCAATTTTAATTGCATAACCTTTATCGGCTTCATAATCAGGAGTCGTAAATTTAATTTTTGATAATCCACCAAAGGAAGAAAATTTTTGATAATCAATCTCACTCCCATTACTTGGTTCT
>CAZFSQ010000386.1:0-2853 GCA_964521975.1 uncultured Oligoflexales bacterium
TTTAGTTTCTTTCTTAGACTCACCGTCAGATTTATTTTGTTGTTCGGATGACTGATCACCTGAATTATCATCGTCTTTTTCTTGTTCACTTTTATCTTCTTCCTTCGCCATATCAGGGAGGTCTTCTTCTTTATTTTTATTCTCAGGTTTTTTATCATGCTTTTTAGGTGTGGGATCAAAAGTGTACCACCGGCCATCATGATAAACTTCAACCCAAGCATGTCCTTCGCTTGGATGTTGCATAACGCTTTTTATTTGCTTATTAGCTACTAATTTTTTTGCTCGAACTCCTCCCACAACACGGCTAGTAATTTTAAAATTATCTCGCAAAAGACCGACCATTGAAATGGCTGCGTAATCACATTGGAGCACTCCTGCTTTAAGTGCTGCGAGAGCATCTCCTTCATCACGCTTGTCTCGTGAATAAAGAAGATCATTTGCAAGATGCTGCTCAATAGCTTTAGAGATCTCAAGAGGATGTTTACTTTTTAATTGATTCACAATAGCTTGAGTTTCCAGAGGCAATTCTTCTTTTGGAAAACCGACAGGTCGCAATAATTGTTCTTTGGCTTCTAAATTTAATCGTATGGGTCGTGTGGAACGCACAGG
Organism: uncultured Oligoflexales bacterium; assembly: GCA_964521975.1. Lineage (GTDB taxonomy): Bacteria > Bdellovibrionota_B > Oligoflexia > Oligoflexales > CAZFSQ01 > CAZFSQ01. The sequence continues at coordinate 610 of CAZFSQ010000386.1, forward strand.
AAGTAGAGCTTCTTCTAAATCTGTTGAAAGATGATAAGAACCATCTAAATTTTTAGTTAATTGAATTCTCGGATCAGCTGGTTGAATAAACTCATAGTCATCAACCTGTGGAACGACAATATCTTGATCACCTCGTGGACGAATGAGAAGGTTGTGAGATGTATGTTCAAATGGAGGTAGCCCTGTTTTTTCTCCTGATAAGGCTTCTGTTTGCAGATCTTCTGCGGCATAACGATTCACATAATTAAAATTCCAAATTTTAAAATAATATGCCCCGCCGTCGAATTCTGCGACGATCACTTTTTCTTGATTACCGCCACCATCTGTATCTTTGGTATGGGCTTTATATTTATCTGGTAATTTAGGAAATCCATCAGGTGGCGGCTGCTTTTCTTGTTTTTGATTCTTTTTTTCTTTTTGTTTTTTTTCTTCCTTATCTTCATTTTGTTTTTTTTCACCATCACGATCCACTGGGGGTGTTTCCGAGGGGAAACGTCTTAAATATTCTCCAGAGAGACGCAACGCAAGTGCTACGGACTGTAATGTCGTTTTTGATGAGTTTGGGTCAGTTAAAACTTTTTCTGTATCTTCAAAAATAATTGCTATTAAATCTGGATTAAATTTTAATTCTTTAAGGCCAATCGAATCATTGAGAGTTTTTCTCATTTGTTCAGAAGGAGTATCAAAAGTTTTTTGACCATCAGGGGTTTTAAACTCAACTAATTTTCCATTTACTTTTCTTATGCTGAGAATTTGAAAAACTTTGAGATGTTCTTCTAAGCCGTAGGCATAAATAAAAGGATTGGCGTCAAAACCAAGAATTTCGTCTATGGCTTTTTCATAGGCGATAACTTTTTGCCATGAAAGAGCGACAGATTGTTTGAGTGAATCATCAAAAGATTGTTCACATTCGACATTTTTTTTTGCTGCGAGACTAAAGAAGGATAAAAATAAAATAAAGAAAAGGAGAGAGGGTTTTCTAAACCCAAAGATGCCCAGCCACTCGCACCTTCGGTGCTCGTTGGGCATGACAGAGTAGTTGTCATCCCCAAGACGCGAAGCGTCTGCCTGGGGATCTTTTATATGTCGTTCGTTGGGCATGACAGAGGACATCTTTGATTTTTTTTCTTCCATTATTTTTTCTTGCTAGGTTTCTTCTTAGGCTCTTCATCATCGCTATCAACTTTAATCACATCGGTTCCACCAAGCTCTGCTAATTTATATTCAAAATTACTACCCGTTAAATTGATATCTTCATCTGATTTGCCAATAACGCGAGCCACTTCCTCTTGAGCATCTTTTTGATCACCGACGACACCCTGAAAAATATCAATAAACCAACGCTGTTCATTTTTTTCTTCTCCAAGACGTAACTGTTCATCTCTGTTGGGAGCTAATTTAATTTCGTGAGCTAAATCCCATTCGATGGGAGTTCCTTTGAGATCGAGAGTGGCTCCAAAATAAATTCCTCTTTTATATGGATCAAAATAAGTATGATTGGGTCCAACAGTTGTTGCCAGAGCATAAAGTCGCCACAAAGATAGTGGGCCAAGTTCAATAGGTTTTTGTAGAATTTTCTTGAGTTGAGCATCTTCTCCTAGAGGAGAACGTAATAAATCCATCATTGCAGAAATCTTCACCCACTGTGTTAAGCCTGCACGAAATCTTGTCGTAAAATCAGCTGTAGGTTGAATGACATGCGGATGCTCTTGCGGTTTATCTTTATGCAGTTCTTCGGATTTTCGGCGTTCTTCAGAAATTTTTGCGATAAGGCGATCGGCTAATTCGATGAGAGCAACTTTAAAATCCGAATTAACGGTAAACGCTGCATCTGAAAGTTGTTCTAACGGAGCGTATTCAAGTTTTGGGATGGGTTGAAAAATCGTGCTTTGCAAAATTTTTGGATTAGCAATGGAGAGGGCTTCCAATCTTCTTTTCTCATCAATCAAATCATCAAGGCGTCTTTGATTTTCTGCTGACAAATGATTTGGGACGCGAAATTTGGCATGGAGACGATTAAAGAATGGATCAATTTTATGGGACATACCACGAAGTAAAAATAATTTTGCAAGCATGGGTTGTGTGGCATTACCTGTAAAAACTAACAGTCGCAGATCGTTGGCATTGATGGCTTTACCTTGAGAGTAAACGCGACGTTCATTGCGATTTGCAATACTCATCAGAGCATTGAGTACATGAGGGCCACCCGACTCCGATTCGTCGATCACTGCCACGTCGGCCTCG
>CAZFSQ010000387.1:0-2845 GCA_964521975.1 uncultured Oligoflexales bacterium
AAATTAAAATTACTCGCTGGAGGGGAACGAAAACATATGGTTAAGAAATTTTTATTTTTCATATTAAATATTTTATATTTGCAACAGTGCTCGTCATCATCGGGTGGGAATCCAAAATCTAAAACCATCTCGTGGCATGAAGATCATTCTGAAAAAAATTTAAATAAAAGCTCCAAAGATGATCTTATAGTTACTTTGGAAGATCACTTGCCCAACGATCAAAAAACTTCTTTACCTCTTGAGGAAAAAAAAGAAAAAAAATTAGAAGTTGTAGAGAGAGGGGATAAAATAGAAGAAGCTGTTGCTGTTGTCCCAAAGTCAGAAGTGATTCCGTCATCAAAATCCGTTGATTCAAAAGAAGTATGTCATTTTTTAAACGATGTGTTTACCCGACTAGCCCAGGGTTTTTTATTAGAAAGATTTTCCGAAAATTTAAATTTTCTATGTCAAGAAAATGGATTTGAGAGACTCGATCAAAAACAATATGTCTCTGGACAAAATAAACCTGAAATGTTGTGGCTCAATAATGAAATTAAAAATGGCATTAGTCATTGGTTTTATGGGGCATCCATTGTCGTGAAAACCACTGATTTAGAAAAATTAAAAAATACTTCCCATATGTATTGTGAAAATTTTGAGCAATATAAAGCCAACGTCAACGGGATTGGATTTGACAGTGTAGATTTCATCCAACGATTAAATTCAAAAAGCAATCCTTGTACCTATAAGTTTCAGGCTAAACCTATTGATTTTAAAGTTTTCAAAGTACAACCAAAATATGTGGGACAAATCTTTACCAAGATAAATAACGAGCAAAACATTTATTTTTCTGCGAATTATTTGATCCCCAGTTCGGAAGATCAAGAAGTGGTGAAAGATAGTAAATCTATTTCCATTGGTTTTAAATCAAAGAAAGGGATTGTGAATTATATTGTGTCCAGTATTTACACGGAGACTAAAAATTCATTTATTCACGACAAAGCTCGTAACACGATGATTGATTCCTCAAAAAAAGCCATTGAAGCACAGGTTCGTTATCTTGAGAATAAGTAAATTCTTTTTATTATGTTCTGTGATTACCCAAAATGCATTTTCCTATTTTCCTTTATGGCAAAGTTCTGAAGCAAAAAGTAAAGCTTCGTTAGGAATGATCGGCACTCAGCAAACGGATTCTCTTTTAACGAATCCTGCACTATTAAATGCAGAAGAAAATAATTATGAAGTGCATTCCTCTCTCGCAATTGTAGATCTGAGTTATGCTCACCCTAAATTTGAACGATTTCATTTTCGCGTAGCAACACCTATTGTTTCTGTTGGAATAAAAAATAACTTTGATATTGAAGATCGCAAAATTAATTTTGGAATATATCTTATTCCTATGGGAATCGGTGCAAAAGATCAACTCAATGGTTTACCAGTAGATTTAGCACAAGATATCGCTGCACGCTTTGATGTAACACAGTCTAAAAAAGCTGGAGCGATTATTCCTGGATTTTCCTATCACATGTCAGATGATTTAGTCTTTGGTATATCTCTTCCCACATCTATTCAATCGTATCATATCGAAATTTATTCTCACGAATCGGGGGCCGAAGTTGTCCAGGGGGATTGGTTTGCTTGGCATAGTCATTTATTAGTAGGAAGTTTGTTTAAACTTTCAGATCAAAGTTTTTCGGTGATGGCTTCTCCTCCTCTTATTAAAGGATTTAAAAATGAATCCCTCGAAGACAAAAACTCTAAAGACGACGCTTTTGTTATTCGCCCAAGCTCAAAAGTTGAATATAAACCGCTGCAATTTGGGATGGGCTATTTATGGGCAATGGAGAACAACCAAGAAGTTTCTTTGGAGTATTTTTTTGAAAAATGGGATAGCGGTAGAAGTGTCTATAAAAGAGGATTTGGAACATCTAAAGCGGATATGAACTTTATCAACACACATCATTTTTCATTGAGCTACTCTCGTTTGTTAGAAACCCAGAAAAAAGTTTATTTTGGCATGAGAAGATTAGCGGGCAATCTTGGCGATGGACGTTTTCCAAGTAATAATGATGTTAGCGATCATGGTCTGGGTGGGTTTCAGTTTGGTGATATCGAAGGTAGTACCCGCTATGAAATAGGAAGCGGATTATCATGGCATTTAAAAGATCAGTCGGAAATTTCTTCAGGACTTCGATATAGCTTTTCTCAACGAGACGTCCCCCTGAACCATCCTTGGCAAGGATATTATAGAACACAGATATGGGAAGTGCTGGCGGGATGGCAAAGTTGTTTTTAACCAATCGCTAAATCTGTCGCCAAAACGAATTCCCCTTCATCTTTTGTTCTAAATTTTATTTTTGTTCCGATATTTACATTGTCAATATTGCCGTTTTTTAAATCGACGGGAAAAAACATAATTTTTCCGAATTTTCCTACCTGTTCATCCACTTTAATCCACCCCACTCTTTTAGGATCAAAATGGATCACAGTTCCAGAGTAATGATATTCGCTCTGTCGTCCTTTTTGTACGAGCATGGCTCCAAAATTTTCAATTTGAGAAATTGCTTTTTCAAAATCTATCCTCTTGGGATCATCTTTCTGTACGAAAATATAAAGCATGTGCTTAGCTCTGGTTGCCGCCACATATAATAACGAGGCCATAAGCGGATGACTCACCGGTAAATTATATTCACTGAAATGAACTAAAATACCCACCGATGTTTCGAGTCCTTTGAAACCACGCACCGTAGAAACAGCCAATTGATTTTTTTTCTGAAAGAAAAAATCATCATTCTTAGTTTTTACATCAGGCTTATAAAATGCGAGGGGAAGCCCTCCTAAGCTTTTTTGATCTTTTAAAAAAGAC
>CAZFSQ010000388.1:0-2827 GCA_964521975.1 uncultured Oligoflexales bacterium
TTGGTGGTCGCCGATTTCAACATAGATATTTTTAAAAACACTTAACTCAGAATCTTCATCACATGGTAGAAGAAGCCCCGATTGAAACATGATTGAAAATAATCCCACCGTTTTCAACACAACAGTTTTACCCCCAGAATTTGGTCCAGAGATAATTAAAATATTTTGATTGTTCTCTAAAATAATATCATTGGGAACTGGATCGTTTAAAAGAGGATGTCTTGCTTTGATCAAGGCAAGCCGTGAATACTCATTTAATTGAATTTTATTTGCACGAGTGTACAGAGCTTCTAAAGCACATGCGGTTATAAAATCTAAATCGACAATAATTGCATAATTATTTTTTAAATGCTCCACTTCTTTTAAAAGTTCTTTAGAGAAATTTTTTAAAATTTGAATGATCTCTATTTTTTCTTGAGTGTCCACTTCTCGCAATTCATTATTAAAAAGCGTGATGGATTTGGGTTCCATGAAAAGAGTTTGTTCACTCTCGGATGTATCAATGACGATTGCCGGAACACGTCCATGTGCGTCTAAGCTAAATGGCAATACATAACGGTCATAGCGAACCGTAAAAAATTGATCTTGAAGATAAGTAACAATTTCTTTTTGCGTCATGAGTTGTTTTAATTTATCTTCAATTTTTTTTCGCAGAATTGTTTTCTGATTTCTAAGGCGTTTTAATTCTTTTGAGGCATCATCTAAAATTTCTCCAGATGGTGAAATTGCTTTCAAAAGCGATTGTAAAATTTTAGGGAATGTTAAAATTTGGGGCCGAATTTTTTTTAATAAAAAACATTTTTCTTGAAAGTCAGAAGAAAACTTATAAACCTTTTCTGTGGCAGTCAGTAACTCAATGACACACCACAGCTCATTTCCTTGTAAAAGCTGTCCCAACTGCAAGGCTTTAAAAATAAAATTCATCGAAATGATGGTTTCGATGGGGACCTTATATCCAAGGTTTATGAATTTTTTAAGATCGTCGATCTGCGTCTGTCGCTCTAATATTTTTTCAGACGCATAAAAAGGAACCAAACTCTCGCAAAGTAATTTGCCATCCTCTGTCCTTGCGTAACTTGCAATTCGTTCGCGAAGTTTATTCCAACCGAGTTGTTCATATATTTTTTCATTCATGTTGAATCTAACCGCCTGTCTCATATATTCTATGTGGAGGAGCGTTACAATGCCAGTAGAAATCTTTCTTGTATTTATCTTTGGTTTAGTGATGGGTAGTTTTTTAAATGTTTGTGTTTACCGCATTCCCAGAAACATTTTTTTTTCTGCGTCTCGTTCCTTTTGTCCGCAGTGTCACAAAATAATTCCTTGGGATTTAAATATCCCGCTCTTAAGTGTTGTTTATGTAGGGGGACAATCTTTTTGCTGCCAAAAAAAAATTAGTTATATTTATCCTCTTGTAGAATTTCTTACAGGAATTTTATTTGTAATTTTGTATTGGAAATATCCATTTATTTTGCATCTTGGAAATATTGTTGAAATCCATGAAAAAGATATTCTGCGTTTTAATCATGGAATTATTTTAATTTCATATCTGCTTACGATTTCATTCATAGATTTAGAATGCATGATCATTCCCGATAAATTAAGTTTTCCGATGATGGCAATTGCTCCATTCATGGCGATTTTACATCCTGAGTTAACGCTCAAAAGTTCTTTGCTTGGGATATTGCTTGGCGGGGGCAGTTTATATCTTGTCTCATGGCTCTATTGGCTTGTTAGAAAAGAAATAGGTCTTGGTTTTGGTGATGTTAAATTGTTGATGGTCATTGGGGGTTGGTTAGGATTGCCAGGAGTGTTGCCCACCATTTTATATGGTTCCTTGATCGGTGCATTATTTGGAATAACTTTGATGATAATTAAACGCTCATTCCATCTTAAAAGTTCTCTACCCTTTGGTCCTTTTTTAAGTCTTGGAGCGTGGCTTCATTTTATGTGGGGAATGGAAATACAAAATCTAATTCTTAAAGTTTAGCGATAAAGTTTTTCCAATCGGGGATCGTGGATGCTTCTAGTGTCTGAAGATACATTCTACTTAAAATAGCTTCACTGGCATCTTTACCAATCGTCTTTATTTTTTGTTGATATTTTGATTCAAAATCAGACTTAATTAGTTGTAAAATCTTTTCAGATGTAACTTTAATTTCGTCATCTTTTATATGATCAATTTCTTCGAGCATTTTTTGCAAATAAACTTTTCTTACTTGCCCAAAATTATATCCTATCGTTAATAATCCTCTCATAATTTCTTGATATTCAGTGAGTGTCAGTTCCGCAGTATTGATGGCTTTTATTTTATCTTTAAACTGGTAGAAAAGAAATTTTTTGATTCGTAAAAGTGGCAATTTATAAGTTGAGGTCCAGATTAAATCATTTTTATTTATTTGAATCAATTGCGTGATTTGAGAAATTGCAGAAGAGATTTCTGTAATAGAAGCAGTAGAAATATTTTCACATAAAAATTCTAATTCATCGGTTAAATTATCCTTAGGTAAAGAACCCTTTATTTCTGAAAAAGTAAGTGTGATTAAGTATGCTTTTTTCAGTATATTAATTAAAACATTAAAATCGCTTTTTACTGGATGAGTGCTTGCAATAGTTTTAAATACTTCTTCTAGTCTCAAAATATCGTTTGTGGATTTCCAGGCTGCAAATAAATCGCCAGGAATATTGTCTGTGGTTTTAAATGGTGGTTGTTGTAGTAGAAATTGGAGTCGCAAAATAAGTGGATTTAGATCCGCAATATTTCTAAAGATATATATTGGAAAACTCATCAGCATTGATTCATCAAACAAATCAATTTCCGTAATTC
>CAZFSQ010000389.1:0-2821 GCA_964521975.1 uncultured Oligoflexales bacterium
TCAATTACTGCGAGAACATTTTCAAAAACGACAGATGATCCTTCATCTCCCGCAATACGATTGATTTCAATCTCTTCACCTTTGCTTACAATGAATTGATGTCCGCTTGCAGATATAATGGCTTTCATAATTTTTCCTTCTAAAAATAAAAATCCGAAAGAGTATTTTTAATTATTTTGAAAGCTCTGTCAATCTACAAATGTGTCTAATTCAGAAAGAGCCTTTTTAACCCAAATCAACTCATCCACCTTAAGTTGGCCGTGATTGTTTAAATCCTCGCGAATAAAACGATCAAATAGCTTTAAAATCTTTTCATGCAGAAAGGGGCTTTGGATCACTGTTTCTTCCGCAAAAGCCAAATGACTTAAAACCTCAGCCTTAATTTTAATAGAATTTTCCTGATCTTCAACAATTAAATCTAAATTTTCCCCTAAGGAATCATATTCCACAAATTCTGTCAGAATTTTTTGAATCGTCAGCCTCGCCCCATCGAGCATTTCATTAGCCCCTCGTTGCAATTTTGACATTTGTTCTGGCGAAAGATCTGAATCACTTAAATCCTGAGTTTCGCTCACCCAATCTACCAACGTTCTCGTCAAACGAGCTAGAGTTAATAAATCCGGGCTGCCTACTCCAACCTCTGAATTTATTTTTAAACTATCTAAATTCAATTCACTCTTAATTTCCTTGGTCTCTTTATTAATAAACCCACCTTTAAGTAAAAATTTCATACTCGGCAAAAACACCAGAGCCAACTTATAAGCATCATCAGGAAACATTCCCGTCGTGGGGTTAAATAATTTTTTAATATTTTCTGTTCTGTTCTTGGGTCTTAAATTATGAAAAAACTTAGCTGCCGCACTCCATAAAAGAACTTGCTCATCAAGTTTAAGAATATAGGAAGTAGGTTTCCAAGTTTCGCCACCTTTAATCGCTTTTTCAAGTAACGTCCCTTCAGGTTTTTTTATTAAATATTCCGAGTATAAAATTCCAGGCACATCTTTTACTTCTCTAGGATCAAACGGTCCAATCACGCCAATATCTTGGTCCATTCGCTGTACCAAGCCGCCATAACTTTTTTTACTAGCACTCGATTTTTTTAATCCGAATAAATATTCCCATTCTGCTAATAAGAGTGAAAGATTCATGGTTGAAATTTGTAGACCTAATTCATCTTGCAAAGAACCGCTCGTATTCAAATAAATTTCATTGAGAATAAAATTCCATCGCAACGATTGCTCTGCGATTGAAAATGAATTGATCGAATCTTGCGTCATGTAATTTTTAGGAAACCCATCAAACTGAAATTTAAGTTGCTCACTTAAATCATTTTGAGTGTTTAATGCTGTTTTAATTTTTTGGCTAACACCTGAATTAATTTCCGTCGAAATTTTTTCATCATTCACAAATAAATTTTTGACAAGATCCACCACAAACCCCGGAAGATTCATCATCGCTTTAATTTTAGGATCACTCAAAATATTTTCTCGCACAGATGGAATCAATGATTTGGGTAATGCTCCTTGATGAAGAGAAATTTCTTTCATGATGGAATTTTGCTGTGATAAAAAAAGTTCTGATTGCGAAAAATCCCATAAAAGTTCTTGATTATTTTTATCAATATTAACGGTTAAAGAATCTTCAAGATTCTCCATTTCATTTTTTATTTTTTCTTTCGCATCTAAAATTAGTTGCGAATCTATAACAACCTTAGGTTTTTGAAACTCCGGTAGAGCATCATCAGAATATTGATGATTTTCACTTACAGCATTTGATTTTAATTCACGCAGAATTTGATCACGTTTAAGACTTGATTCATCGAGACCACAAGCACATAAAAACACCGCTAAAAATGAAATTCGATAACTCATGAAAAACTCCTCTAGGTTTTGGCTACTCTGTTTAGTAAAATAGCCAAAGATAATCATGTTATCGGTTTCTTTTATTAAAAATTTAGTTTTTAACAAAAAAATTATCTTTTTATAATAATTTAAGGTAGTTACGAGATATGAAAAAGTATAACCGCATTGCCTTAGGACTTCTTCTGATCTTCTCAATAGCCTATTTTGTTCGACAATTTGCAATACCCTCATGCGGAGAACTACAAACAAGTATCTCTACTTTGGGTTGGCTTTCTCCTCTCATTTTTATTTTTTCCTATATCGTAGCAACCGTTTTATTTATTCCGGGAACTCTTTTAACCCTCATGTCGGGTATTTTATTCGGCCCCTATTTTGGGACAGCCTTAGTCAGTTTAAGTTCGACAATTGGAGCTTCTCTTGCTTTTTTAATTGCTAAATATTTCGCTCATGACTTCATTAAAAAAATGATCGAAGGAAAAAGTTGGTTTGAAAAATTTAGATCGAGTGTTGAAGAAAACGGATTTAACTTTGTAATATTGGTTCGCCTTGTCCCTTTATTTCCCTTTAATGGATTGAACTACGCCTGCGGCTTGGTCCCTCTACGTTTTAAAGATTATTTCCTAGGTTCCCTCATCGGCATGTTTCCCGCTACGTTCGCTTATGTCTATGTCGGCAATGCCGCAGGTTGTGCAATTTTAGATGGAAAATTCGGATTGCCTGATGAAGTAAAAATAAAATTATTTACAGCGATTGTACTTTTGAGTGTTTTATCGTTACTGCCAATTATTTTAAAGAAATTTAAGAAACGCAATATTAAAATTTGTAACCGGTCACGGAAATGTGGTTGACAAACCCCTGTCATCCCCAATGATTCGCTCCGCGAATCATGCCAGGGGATCTTTTCTTTTTTAATATTTTGCAAAATTATAACAGTTTATTTTTTATTTTTCACATCTTGC
>CAZFSQ010000390.1:0-2806 GCA_964521975.1 uncultured Oligoflexales bacterium
ATAAAGGCAGTGCGGAATGTTCACTTGAAAGTTCGATGGATGAGAGAGGAGAATTAATAATTTCGATATCGGATGAGGCTATTAAATCTAAGTAATTTGCAGTGACCGTCAATTTTCCAGGTGCTAATGCTTTGATTAACCCGGTATCAGAAATGCTTAATTTTTTTAAATCACTACTGGTCCATGTGACATCAGAATTTAATGGAACCCATGTATCTTTGATAAGTCCCATCAAACTCAATTGAATAGATGTTTGTATCCCCATTTTTCCAGGTGCGTTGATCAATTGAAGTGAAGAAACTTTATCATCGAGAACATTGATTGCTACAGATGTTTCCTGCGTACTAAGAATAGCTTTCATGTCAAATGATCCAGCTTTCAAAGTTTTATACTTGAGTGGTTCATTCAATTCCGTTTTTTCTTGTTTTAAAAACTCTTCAGGAAATTCTATTTTAGCATCTTTTGTGACATCCCAATGATTACCATCATTATCAATAGATTCAACGGTGAGAGAAATATTTTCACCGATAAAAACATTTTTATTCGCAATATCAATTTGTAGAAGATTAAATGTGGCTGCGTTCTCTGATTTTTTAACGACAGCTTTTTCAAACACAACTTGTTTATCACGCAAATCTTTTTCATTAGGTTTGGGTTTGTTAAAACCTGATTTACCACGAAATGAAATTTTGGATTCGCTACAGGTAATAGCAAAGGAAAGAGATAGAAATAGAATAAGTAATTTCTTCATGTAAAACTTATCGGAAAAATTTGAATGATCTTGAGGGGAATTTTTTTTGCCTCAAATACCAGAAAAGAAACAACCGTAACATATTAATATTATGTAATAAATTATTTTTTTAAAATTTAGCTAAATATTTTTTTTTTAATGACGATAGAAGAAACAGAGTATGGCGTTAGTTAAAGAATAAGGATACTTGTCATCCCCAACGAGCACCGAAGGTGCGAAGTGCCAGGGGATCTTTTAAAAGACAAGAAGATGCCCAGGCACTCCTCACTGCGTTCGTCGTTGGGCATGACAGAGGATTGGAGATTATTCGTGCTTAAATTTTTTAAAATATTTTTTATTTTAAACTTTCTTCTTATCGTTTCGTGTGAAGAAACGAAAGTAAGTTTTAGAGGAAAATCTTATTCAAAGAAAAGTGACGCCGCGACAAATAATTCTGATCAAGAAAAACAAGTGGTCTTTGAAAAAGACGCGAAAGTTGAGGAAGATAGTCAAACAGGTAATTTAAAAGAAATTAGTTTATTAGAAATTATTCCTTCCAAAAGAGAATTGAATGTAGGGGAAGAGTTTTGGATTGTATTCAATTTACATGATCAAAATAATCAAATCAAAAGTGTGACGAAAGATGTCATTTTGGAATTTAATGATCCGACATTTATTTCTTATAATAAAGAAAAAAGTAGCGATGAAAAATCTTATTATACAACAAAAAAATCAGGAACGCTTACGATCACAGCAACCCTAGGTCAAGATCATCATCAGCTTGAAATTTTAATTTTTGATGAGAAGCCTAATTCTATTTCTCTTCTCGGTGAACTTAAAAAAGTTGGAATGATGACATCATTTTTTATTGATGCTGTTGGCTATACAAGTAAAGGTATCTCGCATCTTTCAGATCAAGTTGCTTGGACGGTTTCCGATCAAGAAATGTTGAAATCTTTGGGTGGCGGATGGTTTAAAGCTATTTCAGGAGGGAAAGTAGAAATTGTTGCAACCTTGGGAGATTTAATTGCAACCTTTGAAATTGAAATTGTCGATAGTCCATTAGAAGCGATTGATATTTTGTTAATTAAAAATATGGCTATCATTCCTGAAAAATTAAGCATGAATTTGGTTGCTCAATATCAAAATGGTTTTATGCAAGATATCAGTCTTGATCCATCTGTTAAATGGAGCGTGGATGATGTGACATTAGGAACGATTGAAAAAAATTCTTCTGGAGTTCAACTGAAAACATTTCGTGAGGGGGTGATCACGATAACTGCTAATTTTGATCAGCAAGTAAATGATCAGCAAAGTATTCACATCCTAGAAAAAGAAATTTCCAAATTTGAAATTTTTGCAGAGCAAAATTTTATGACAAAAGGTTTGAGTTTACCCGTTAAGTTTATGGGGTATGTTTCAGAGAGTGATGCTCTTGATTTAACGAAAAACGCATCTTGGGGTAGTGATGACCCTGAAATTGTTCGTGTGGATTACTCAGAGGATGGGGTTAATATTTTCGCTCTTAAAACAGGGGATGTAAATATTATCGCAAAATATTTAGGCGTAGAATATTCAATGTCCTTAGAAATTCGCGGTCCAGAATTAGTGAGTTTAGAAATTTTTCCAGAGACATTGAATGTGAAAAGAGGTTTTCCGGTACAGTTTTTTGTAACGGGTAAATATAATGATAACAGTGTTGCCATTGTGACAGATAAAGTTATTTGGGAAAGTACGAGTGAAAATGTTTTGTCGGCAGTCGATCTTTCTCTGGGTAACGGTTTAGCGATAACAAAAAATGTTGGAAGTGGTGTCAATGTCAAAGCAAAATATTCAGGGAAAGAAATTTCGGCAAGACTCAATGTCGAGCAACCTAGTGTTGTCAGTCTATTATTAGAAACTCCATCCAATAATTTTCCCGCAGGTGAATCGGCCCAATTCACCGTCAAATCTATTTTGTCTGAGAACGAAATTTATAATGTTACTGAATTAGCAACCTGGACATCATTAACACCGAATGAATGTAAATTTGATTTAGTTAAAAAAGGATTTCTGAAAATTGAGTCTCTTGCCAAT
>CAZFSQ010000391.1:0-2801 GCA_964521975.1 uncultured Oligoflexales bacterium
TACGCGAGAAGGATTAAGTGGAAAAACTATTTTAGCAACTTATGATCAACGCTCAGAGATTGAAGAAAGTCACAGACAAATGAAATGCTTTCAAGGGTTAGAAAAACTTCCATCAAAAAAGTTTGTTCATGTAGTATTCAGAATTATAATGGGAACAATTGCCTATAATCTTTTCAATCTCTTTTTGAATTCAGAAAAGTGCTCAACACTTGAAGATTATACTCTGAAAACTCATCGCCAAAGAAGAAGATCGGAAGAGCGAAATCCAGATATCATTATTTATACGGGTGATACATATGCAATTCTAAAAAATTTGGATTTTTTAGATTTAATTTTGACGTTGAAGAAAAGTACCCAGATGATGTTAAGAAAAATCTTTAAAGAATTAACAAGCTAAAAATGTCCGCCTAAAACAATCACATATTGTCAGAAATTAATTAAGCTTGATTGTCGGATGATTCCGCTTATTCTAATTTTAGAAATTGTTCGCTCAAGAGCCAATAAACAAGGGGTTTTTGTGGGTCCTTAAAGAAAATGAGTTTTATAAGTTCAAATTGAACGATTATTTTAAGCGCTAACCGGTTCTAAAAAGGCGATTTGTGAAAAATAATGCCGCCCTCTCCGAGATGAAGATTAAAGAATAATTTCTATTATGACGATATAAAACTAAACAAGGATTATTAATTATGAAAAAAATTCTTTTATTTGTGTTAATTATATTAAGCTTCAACATGATTGCAGCTGAGAAATCTACTTACCTTAGCCCACCAGTACCACCTGAAACTGAAGAGCAAAAAGAAGAAATGATCTTTGCAAAAAAAGTATTTACCAGCGATTGCTTCTTTAATCAATCAGTCTATCTTCTTTCAAGAAATTCAATTATCAAAAATTATGGTACTAAAATGGACTGTTCTTTAATGAGTTATCCAGACCATATCAAGTCATGTGAAGCTATTTGTGAAGAAAATGTAAATTGCTTAAATGAATGTCCGTATTTAAATAAAATATCTGATGCAGCAAGTTCTAATATCCGACGAGTAGCTCTTTTCTATAAAGATAGAATTAAATCCAATAAAGATTGTAATGGTCAGGTGAGTAATTCTTCACTTACACCAGATAAAAAGCTACAAAATTTTTCAGATGATCTGATTGGAATAGAACAACACAATGGTGCGCAAAAGTAGATCTAAAACTGGAATGAGCCCCTTAGACTAGATACGTCTACCCCATATTTTCTGCACAGGACGATCAGCAATTTCTAAATTTAATATTTTGCACTCATACTCTTCGGGACTCATGTAACCGAGAGCTGAGTGCAACCTTTTCTTATTGTAAACCTCATCGATAAATTTGAGAATATTTTTTATTACATCATTTATCGTTCGATAATTTTTAAAATACACTTCCTCCTTTTTAAGCGTTTTAAAAAATGACTCAATGAAAGCGTTTTCTTCAGGCACTCCAGGTCTCGACATTGAGACTTCGAATCCATTTTCAATTAAAAAATTAATATATGGCTCACAAACATATTGAACACCTCTATCAGAGTGGTGAATGACTCCTCTTGGTGGTTTTTCTTTTTGAATTGCTACTCTCATAGACTCAAGACAAAAATCATGTGTGAGGCTTTGTGAGAGCGACCAACCAACAATTTTCCTAGTATAAATATCAATGACCGCTGAAAAGTAAACGAACTATTGGCTCAATCTTATATAGGTAAAATCTGTGGCCCAAACTTGATTGGGCCCCGTTAGTTGCTTGCCAAAAATTAAATTTGGATATCGAAGTTTTACTTTGCTAAGTGTTCCTCTTTGTCGCATCCATTTTTTCAAGCAAGTAAAAAGTTCGTACTCCCTCATGATACGTTTTAATCTTTCAGAGTTAATTCTAATGTCATGGCGAAGAAGATAGTGGTAAACGCGACGATATCCATACGCCGGAAACTCCTGATGAATCTTTTCAATCATATCTCTCACTTCAAAATCAGAATATTCTTTAGAAGGTTCGTACGACTCGTAATAATAAGTCGCTCTAGGAATACCCATTATTTCACACCCTTTTGAAACTGAGCCAAATTCTCTGAGGTGATCACGGATGAATTCTCTTTTTTCTTCTGTAGTGAGTGAGAGAGGGCTTTTTTTAACATTTGATTTTGAAGATAAAGATCTCCAATCTCTGTTTTTAGTTCTTTAATTTGTTCTTCGAGAGTATAAATTTTAAAATCTGGACTTTGCTCTTTATCAGTATTGTTTTGAGCAAGAGTGCCTTTTCTATATTTTTTTACCCACTGATTAACGGCTCCAGTTGATACTCCAAATATTTTAGCCGCTTCTCTAAACTTCATTCCTTCATTAACAACCTTTTGAGCAACCATATTCATGTACTCGGCAGTCCATTTAGGCTGTCTTCCAATTAACTTTTTTCGTTTGGGTACTGGCTTTGTAAATACTTCCATAGCTCCTCCATTGGGCTAATTCCACGCTTATATAGCATGAAAGTGGCGCTAATCGAGCTGTTCAGTAAATATTGGATAAGTGTCTAGACAGAGGGGCTCACTCTATAACACTAGGTTCATTCTCAATTGGCATATTAAAATATAAGCAGTAAACAAACGGCCATCGACTTAAAAAATCGACGGCCGTATTTGCTTTTATCTATCGCTCAAGTTCAATGCGCCCATCTTGGCTTTCAAAATCGAAAATTTTGCCTTGATAAACGCTGCCAGTTACAACCTTGCTTGGATCAAATGAGTTTTTATTATCAACTTCTAACTTTGGACTGCGCGCTTCAGCTAAAGCAAT
>CAZFSQ010000392.1:0-2798 GCA_964521975.1 uncultured Oligoflexales bacterium
ATTCCCGGTTGTCTGTGTACAAATTCCTGCACGCAAGGCACGAATTTGTGAGGTTTGATTCCCTGACCAATTTCCCGGACCCCATTGATTGATGTAATTTCCAGGAACACCAGAATCTTCAGCTCTCTCAGAAACTTTTTCTAAAATAGCGAGGCCGTTTTGTCTTGCCCAATAAAGATCATTCGTCATCATTTCATCACCCCAACTCGCCATATCGAGGTCGCCATTTTTTTTCATGAAAACAGTAGCGAGTCCAGGGTATAAAGTGCTGTATAAAATTCCTTGCTCCATAAATCCATAGTGAGAACCAAAATTTTTAAGAGCGAAATCTCCCCAACGAAAAGCACTATGACTCCTCTTAAAGCCACCTGTAAAAACGGAAGCGACATTTTTAATTTTATCCTGTCGAATAGCTCCTGATTGGATGAGAGGAAAAGAGGAGTCGAAACCATCAGGCCCTGAAGCGTTGAGATGGGGAGAAACTTTTTTTACTTCGGGTAACACACGATCGGACCATTCCAGCGATGGGTGATCAGTTCCGAGTTTAAAATCAATTTCATAAGAATCTAAATCGTAAGCGATCAAATAAACAAAAGCGTTTTTTTCTACATCGTCAATATTGTTTAGGACAGTATATTTATTTCCTTTAGGAATATCGAGAGTGTGGATGGGTTGAATGGCGGATAGATAAATTCCTTCATGATCTTTCAATTCCGTCCATTGTCCTGAGGGAAGTTTCATTTCGGGTTTTAATTGATTTTTAACACCAAGTTCAAGAGGTTCTAAGAGGGTTTCTTTAAAACCATCCTTTATATCAGCAGAACGCGGAAGCGATGTATTATCCTCTAAGAGAGAAAGTGGTTTTGAGTTTTTATTCTCCCCAGAATCTTTTGCAGTCAAAATAAATTTATCTTTAAAAAGATTATCCTTCATAAAACTAATAAATTGTTCGCCACCCCAAATTTTTTTGCGGAAAAAATCAGTGGCCCATTCTAAGGTAGAGAGATGTCCTGGGGTTCTATTTCTTAACCAAATTTTTCCACTACAAAGTGATGTGTAAGGAATAGTGCTTGATTTTTCTTTTTCAAAAACTGCCTCTATCGTTTGCTTGTTTAAATCCCATAGAGGACAACTTTCTTTTTCAGAGATCAGAAATCCATTTTTATTTTTTTCATCGAGAGAAATTTTTTCGACAGATTCTAAATGAAAAAATTCTAATTTTTTATTACTCAAGTTTTTAAATCTCAGAACGTAGGCATTTTGAAAATTCGAGTTTAATTCCGTTAAAGATATTTCTGTTTTGTTTTGAGTCATCGACTGGGTTATGGAAAATTTTTGTAAATCTAAAATAGTTTTAGTTACAGGACGAGCATAGAGATGGAGGGAGGCACATGCGAGTAATAGACAGCCACCGAAGAATATTTTACAGATGTTAATATTAGGTTTTATTTTTTTCATATCGCTTTTACCAATAAAAATTAAAAAAACAACCAAGGGTTTTATCGGAGGGACATAAAATTATTTTAGAATTTGTTTTAATAGGGGAGATAAATGAAATTAAAAATAATTTTAATTGTTGGTATCAACTTGACTAAATGTATTTATTTGCTGATTTATCAATTTTTATTTTTTTCACAGCATCGGTTTAGTATCTAAACTTTGCTAAAATATTAGAATATGTCTACATCCCTATGGCCAACCCAAACGGCGATTGTCGTTTCCGATTCAGGTTATTTTCATAACTTGGTGAAGGAGCTTTTGCGAAAAAGAGGATGGACGGTCAATACTTTAGTTCGCACATCCGAGGAAGCTCTCACAGCTTTTTATGATCGTCGCGGTGATTTATTTATCCTGGATGATTCCCCCACATTTTATGCTCCATTGGTTGTAAGAACTTTGATGACGGACCCAGGGACAATTCTTTGCCCTAAAATTTCTTTTCTTACTCATCGTTATCAAGAGGACGCTAAGTTCTATAAACAGATGGGTGATGTCGAAGTTATTAAAAAACCAATTATCCCAGAGGGGTTTTTGCCAAACTTTATTGACTATCTAAAACTGTGGGAAACAAAAGCATTTATTCAATTAAGAAACATTTCCTACGCGATGATATCGGGGAAGAAAAAAGAAGCTTTCACCGAGCTTGAAAAAGTAAATCATCGCGAGACAGAGAAATTGACCGCGTTATCATTGACAGAGTTTTATCGAGGAGAAAAAAATTTTAAAAAAGGTGAAAAAACGATTCTATCATTTTTGAAGAAGCACCCACGAGATTTGGGAGGTATTTTAAGTTTGGCGAATTTATATTCTCATGCTGCGTCACCGCATCTGGCGATTAAACTACTTTCTGGAGTTAAAAAGTTTTTAGACCACACTCCCCTTTTACTTCCAGATTTTTTGATGGCGGAACTTTTGATGGGAGAAAATAAAAAGGTTATCGACGTTATAAAATCCATTCGAGAATCAGGATTTTTTTTGGATGAGATTTTACGAATTGAGGCTATTATGTATTATACATTAGGGCTCATTCCGTTAGCGGAAAAAACGTCGGAAAAGAACCGCGAAGTTTTTTTAAGAATGCAAAAAGCATGGGGAGATTTTACGATCCCTATTAAAAAAGTTGGTTAATGAAACTAATTAATGAGTGAAAATTCACCCACCCGAAAAAAAACATCTCCTCTGCGGTTTTCTCTATCTATTTTTCTTTTCTTATTTATCTTAGCATTCATCTTAAACATTTTTTTTGATAATCCCTACACTCATAGATTGGCAAGAAACATCATTGATTTAAAACTAAA
>CAZFSQ010000393.1:0-2793 GCA_964521975.1 uncultured Oligoflexales bacterium
ACCCATCACGCGGCTCATCATCAAAAACTGAGTGGCGTTACGGTAGAACCTTTTTCATTTTTCAAAAATATTATTAGTTGGCATGTTGAATAAAAAAGTAATTTAGAGAAAAAAATGGCAGAAGAAAAAACAAGCTCTCTTACGGAATACTTACAGGGTCCGAAAAAGAAAAGAAAAAAATTCGTAACCCTGGCCTTTAATCAGAATTTTGATCCAGCGGTCATTAAATCTATCGAGGGGTTTTTAAGAGAAAAATATGCGGCCTTTGCTTTGGCCTTTCCCACCAATGGAGAAGACCTTAAACGGCAAGGCCATCGACTTATTAGTCTACTTTTGATTGACGATGAATTTGAGAGCGAAGAAAAATTAGTGGACCTTATTAAATTTCTAAAACAAAGACGCCATCAGAGCACGATGCCGGTTTTGTTTTTTACCAGATCCCCCAAACATTTGATCGAGATTTATAATAAAAATTTGCAGCCCTATCATGAAACAGATGAATATGTGGATTATGCTAAAGCACCGATGCATCAAATCATAGCGAAAGTAAAAGCCGGACTTGAAACAGCTAATAAACGACGCAGCCGACGCTATAAAGTCAATATTCCCATTACCTATTTTTCCTTAAGAAAAAATAAAATGATGCAGGGAAACATCATCGACATGAGCGTTCACGGGGCTTTACTCAAAGCAGAGAACAACGAAATTTTACATATTGGTGATCAGTTAAAAATTCATATCCCAACCGTACCCTATCTTAAACCTCTCGAAGGAGATTTTTTACGCGTCTCTGCACGAGCACGGCGAATTTATATTTCAGGTGATGTCGCTGGCGTTAGTTTTGAATACTTATCACCTATCCAAATTTACCATCTCACCGACTTTTTAACGGCTTATGTTAATACAACCATCAAGGATAAGACTCAAGGATTGACCATCAATGGCTAATCCCCAAAGTTTCTTTGATCACCGTTAAACATCCCATCAAAAGCACAAAGTAGGCGAAATACTTTTTAAGTTTTTCTCCCTGAATCCTTTCTCCTAATAGAATTCCCAACTTCATCCCCATACTTGAAAGAATTAAAAACAAAACAAGAAAAAAAACATCCAAACTCTTAAGCACGCTTGGATCGGTTATTGCTCCAAGAATAGATTGAAAGGAGATTATAGCAAGTGAGGTTGCAACTGCCTCCTGCATCGACAGTTCCCCAATTAAGTGAAGTGCGGGAACAATTAAAAATCCACCTCCTCCTCCCATAAAACCAAGAAAAGAGCCTGTCAAATAGGCTTTGATTGGTAGACGAATCGGTTTAGGTAGAAATCGCCAAAAAAAACTTACTTTCTTTTCTTGGTTAGAATGGAGTAGTCGATACGCTGTCCATAAAATAATTAAACTAAAACCAAACATAATCAGTTGATCTCGGCTTAAACTTATATCAAAACCTAAAAAAACGTTTTCTGGAATTTTCCCAAGCCAAATGCGTCTTGTAGTAATGATCCCAAGTAAAGATGGGAGACCAAATGTGAGCATCATCTTCCACCTAATTGTTTTCATTTTTATATGATGGGAAAGACCGAAGAGAGCTGTAACTCCCACAAGAATGAGAGAATAGCCTGTCGCAATCAAGGGTTCGATACGAAATAAATAGACGAGAATCGGCACGGTTAAAATCGAACCCCCACCCCCAAAAAGTCCTAGCGAGAGTCCCACAAAGACAGCAAAAAAATATCCGAAATGAACATTCCAAAAAATCATCAAATTGTTCTTGCCTAAAAAAATAATCCTTACTAAAAGAAATCAATCAACCTATTATTTAACCACTGTTAGAGGGGTCTAAGGAAGTTAAAATGAAAAAATATATGGATAGATTTTTAAAAGCACTTTTAGATTTGTTCGCTAGTTGTTCCATGCTCACTTATTTAGTTTTAATTACACCGATTATTTTTTTACTCAAACAACTACACCCAAAAAAAATAAACTATTTACTCAAAGTCTTGTGGGTTCTTCCTTCCAAGGGACTTCTTTCACAGTGGATACAGATTCAAATTGAAAGATTTAGTCTCAATCGCAACGATCATATCGTTCAACTTGAAGTGCTGATTGCTTGTCTTGAACCTTGTGAAAAAGAAACTATTTCTTTTGCTTCTCTCTCCATTCTAAAATCTTTATATGTCGAACTAGTTCAGTGCTATCTAAAAAAAGGGCAACTAGCTGATGGACTCAATACGTTAATGCGGTTTTTTAAACGTCATAAAGTCACTCTAATTCCAGAATTTGAAAATATTGATCAAAAAACCGCTCACTTTTTACGTGCGGCCATCAACGCATCTAAACTTTTCGATGAAGAATCTTTCACCGCTTTATTTATGAAGGCATCTACCCCTAAATCACCTACTGCGACAACTGTTGGAGGAACCTCAACAACAAATTCGCCTTTTCCATCAAAACCAAAATTAGTCGTCCCCAATCAGGAAAATAAATCTGTAGCGAATACGCCTGTGAACCCTCTTCAAAAAAATAAAAAAGAAAAAAAAGAAACTAAAATTCTTCCTTTTCCTGGAACGAATAAGTAGTTTACAATACAATCATTAAGCATCATTAAAAATTATATTGGGGGGCGTGATGAAATTATCTTTTCTGACTTTTATTTTATTACTGTGTAATTATGCAGCTGCTACCGTTTCACTACAATACAGCCAACGGCGTTGTGGTTTATTACTAACGATTAAGCAAGCTCAAATCTTTAACGACTTTTAAAAACAGCTTGCTGAAGAGGAAGGTAATCTCCCAGG
>CAZFSQ010000394.1:0-2785 GCA_964521975.1 uncultured Oligoflexales bacterium
CTTGGGGATGCTACTTATTTCAAAAATAATCATGCCTAAAATGCATCTTTATTCTAAAGAAAATCAGGAAGCAGTGGGGAAATTATCGAGTAAAGCCTCGGAAACTTTTAGTAACATCTATGTCATTCAATTATCGGGACAGGAAAATACTTTTGTCTCACGGTTTTCTGGCGAGCAGCAAAAAATTTATGACTCTAATATGGCCCTAATTAGTCTCAGGACATTCATGTTCCCTCTTATGAATGGATTGGCTGGATTGTCGCAATGTGCTGTTTTGTTTTATGGTGGCTATGAAATTATGATGTCGAGATTAACATTGGGAGATGTGTTGGCTTTTAATGTTTATGTTGGACTGCTCACTTTTCCTCTGACAGCCATTGGAATTATTTTAGGACTATATCAAAGAACGCTCACGTCATTGGAGCGAATAGAGGAAATCAATATTGGAGAGAAAGAAATTATTCATGGAGGATATGATCTAGCCCAAACACAACAAAACGCAAAAGCATTTATCACAATCCAGAATCTTGATTTTCAATATTCTCCGCAATCTGCATTTAAGTTGCAGATTGAAAAATTTAATTACGACTTGGGAAATAAAATCGGTTTAGCTGGTCCTATTGGTGGTGGAAAAACAACTTTGTTTTTGCTGTTAACAAGAATTTTCCCTGTATTGAGAAATAAAATTTTAATCAATGATTTGGATGTATGTGAGTGGGAACTTATTAGTCTACGCAACCAATTATCTCTTGTTACTCAAATCCCCCATCTTTTTTCCGAGACCATTCGCGAAAATTTAATTTTAGGCAATGAGAGTATCTCGAATCATGAAATCCAAAACGCGTTGAAGTTTGCTGTCATTGATAAAGAAATAAATGATTTTCCTGATCAACTTGAGACCCAAATTGGAGAAAGAGGAATTAAATTATCGGGCGGCCAAAAACAGCGATTAAGCCTCGCTCGCACCATTCTTCGTCATCCTCAAATTATGCTATTAGATGATACGTTTTCTGCTGTGGATCATACGACAGAAAAAAAACTAACACATCATCTTCATCAAATTTGTGAGAGTTGGATCGTATCCTCCCACCGTGAAAACATCTTAGAATACTGTGATCTCATTTATATTCTGGTCGATGGAAAAATTGTTGATGCAGGAAAATATCAAGACGTAAAAAAGGAAATTCATCGTTGGAAAAAGACATCCTCGCTCTAAAAAATATTTGGCCCTATATTAAAAAAGAAAAAATAAAGCTATGGGCATCTATTTTACTCATTCCTTGTATTGCAATTGTTAACGTTGCGACACCGCTTATTCTAAAAACTGCGATTGATGATGGAGTAGCAAAAAATAATTTTTCGATTCTTGCTTTTACAACTTTTTTATATTTTGTTTTTGTGTGTGGTGAATATTTTTTTCGTGCATTGCAAAACTTTATCGCCTCGTCGGTTGTCAATAAGATGATTTTGGATTTACGTGAGACGCTTATTCGTCACATTTTAAAACTAAGCCCAACTTTTCATGATCGAACGTTGAGCGGTACGCTTGTTACTCGTGTGGGACATGATTTCGATAGTTTAAGTGAGTCGCTTAATCAGGGAATTTTAACTTCCATCGTGGATCTTACGGTGCTCGTGGGTTGCATTATTGGAATTTTTACTCTCTCATGGACGTTTGGACTTATCACTATTCTTATGCTTCCTGTCTTATATTTTATTGTGCGACAATTTTCGCACGGTATTAAAGCTGCTATGTTAAACGCTCGATCTAAGTTAGCGGCATTAAATGCGTTCACACAGGAATGTTTTTATGGAATGACAACCATTAAATTATTGAACGCTCAAGAATCGCTTGATAAGAAATTTGCGAAATACAATCGCGATTATCGCAGTGCCGTGATGAGGAGTGTTATATTAGATGCTTGGATGTTTTCTGTTTTAGAGGGAATTAGTTCAATCACTCTAGGATCAGCAATTTGGTTTGGTTTAAAGTATTTGCATATTGAAGGCTCTGTATTAACGCCCGGCAGTATCATTGCCTTTGTTCAATATATTCAGCAATTTTTTGAACCTCTCAAACAACTCGGCAATAAAATTGCAATGCTGCAAGGAGCTTTTACTTCCCTTGAAAGAATTTTCGGCGTTTTACACCATCAAGAATTTATTTCAGGTTACGAGCTTACCAATTTCAAATCGGGACATATCGAGTTTAGAGATATTTCTTTTAAATATGCAGAAAATAATTCCCTCATATTAAATCATTTTTCACTCTCAATCCCAGATGGTAAATCCTGTGCTCTTGTTGGACCAACAGGCTGCGGAAAATCAACGGTCATTAGATTGCTACTTAAAATGTATGAAGGTTATGGAGGAGAAATTTTAGTAGATCAACAAGGGATTAAAAATATTGAACCACAAAATTTACGCCGACAAATTTCTCTTGTTCCTCAAGATGTCGTACTATTTGATGAGTCATTGCGATTTAATATTTCCTTAGGTGATAATACGATCTCTGATGAGATGATTTGGAATGTACTCAGAGAAATTGATGCAGAAGATTTTGTCAAAAAGCACCTTAAAAACTTGGATGGCCGCATTAAAGAAGGTGGCGGTAATTTATCACAAGGACAGAAACAACTTCTTGTTTTTGCAAGGGCTTTAGTACGATACCCTAAAATTTTAGTCCTCGATGAGGCGACGTCTTCGATGGACTCTAATTCGGAAGAAATGATTCAATCAGCTCTAAAAAAAATGATGTATGGGAGGACCGTTCTGGTGATTGCTC
>CAZFSQ010000395.1:0-2783 GCA_964521975.1 uncultured Oligoflexales bacterium
GAATAATGTCATGGCCATTGTCGCGGAGCCAATCAATATCACACCAGTATAACCAGCCACGATATGCCCCCAAGAAACTTTACCGTTAATAAAAATAAGAGCAGGTAAATAAAGGGAGATAACATTTAAAAATAAAAAAAACAAAAACGCCGATAAATATTTACCATAAATCATCTGTCGTTCTGAAATAGGAGAGGTAAAAAAGAGGACAATGGTTCCCGATTGTTTTTCTTCGGCCATCAATTTCATCGACAATAAAATTCCTGCAATCATACCAATGCCACTTGCGAAGTAAAAAAAATCACCAAGAACATCCGCAGAAAATTTTGCAGACGTGCCAATAGCATAAGATTTAAATAAAAGCCCATCCATCATAAGCACGGCTGTACCGATGATATAACCCATCCATGTTGTAAAAAAACCTTGCAGTTCCCTTTTTGCGATCAACCATGATTTTTGTAAGCCAAGAAACATATTATTCAACCTCGCGGTAATTGCTAATGGGATTTTGATTTAACAATTTTCATAAAAATACTTTCAAGTCCCGAATCTTCTCTTTGCATTTGCAACAATTTTACCGATGAACTCATAACCACTTTGGCTAACTCATGCCGAACATCATTGGCGGTGGTAATGCGATAGCAAACCGTATTGTGTAGAGTCTTAATCACAGACACTTGTTCAACTCCTGAAACATGTTTAAATAACTGATGCAGCGTATCGAGTCCCTGATCGACTTCGATAGTTACGATCATTTTACTAGCAACAGATTTTAATAAATCTTGATCATTTCCTTCAGCCACTAATTTTCCTTGATCAATAATAAAAATACGATCACAGGTTTTGGTGATTTCAGAAAGAATATGTGATGAAAGAATAACCGTGTGTTCTCGACCAAGCGAACGCACCAAATCTCGCATCTCTACAATTTGGATAGGATCAAGACCGTTGATGGGTTCGTCAAGTAAAAGCACCTTGGGTTTATGAATAATGGCTTGGGCAATTGCGACTCGCTGTCTAAAACCGTGAGATAGATTGCCGAGAAAGTCATCGCGTACATTTTGCAAATTAGTTTTTGTGAGAGCTTCTTCTACATGAGCTAAAATATCGGGTGATGCAATTTCTTTTATTCTTGCAACATAATCTAAATAATCTGCCACCGACATTTCATCATAGAGAGGAGGATTATCAGGAAGGAACCCGATTCGTTTACGAATTTCCTCTGGATAATCTTCAATCGAAATTCCGTCGATCGTGGCTTGACCTTGGGAGGGAGTTAAGAAGGAACCGAGAATTTTTAAGATTGTGCTTTTTCCTGCACCATTCAAACCAAGCAGACCAACAATTTCTCCTGCTTGAATTTTAAAGCTTACATCTGAAATTGCCGCTCGGTTTCCGTAATATTTCGCCAGTCCATGTGCTTCGATCATATGTATTATTTTTAACGAACAATTTTAAAGGTTGCAATCTGAATTTATTTTTGACTCTAAAAAATCAGAACTAATAAATTTTATATTCTCACTTCCTGTTAAAAAAGGAATCTCTTCAACGTGACGATAAAATTCTTTTTCCCAACCCGGATGGCGTGCAACGACTAATGCTGGAGTGTATTTGCGATCACGAGTAACGAGCAGTTCATTAAAATCATTGTTATAAATAATGACATGAGAAATTTTATAATCCCTAAAAAATCCCCAGAAACAAGGGGTCGGTGATGTTTCTAAATACTCTAAATACTTCGCCGCAAAATTATAATGCTGCATATGCCAATGGAAATAAGGATAGTAATAGCTTGTAGGAATATTAGATATGATCGTATGGTCCGACCAATTCCCAGATTTTTCTATAGCCTGTGCAGAAAAATAAGTTTGATTCGCATTGTTTTGTTGTTTCATATAGGAAGTAATATCGGATGATGCAAATAAATATAAATTTCTTAACTTAATTTCCACACTGCTATTAAAAATAAGAGGGATCAGTAAAATCCATTTTAGCGGTTTAAAGGAAATGCGATACGTTAATCCAATAAAACAAAACCAAATGGGTAATAACAAAACCTCCCAATATCTATTCATGGCACGAGCATCTGCGATCAAGGGACATAAAAGAAACAGTGTCAGAAATAAAAGAGCAAGGACTTTGACTTCAACTTTAGAAAAAACTGTAGGAGATTTTTTCGTCAAAACCCACAGCACCAAAATCCCAATAAAAAAATATCGCCATAAAAAAATCATCTGCCAAGGAAGATGAATGAGACTGTCCCAATATTTTGCAATGGATGTAGCTCTACCTGAATCAACCAAATAATGTGATGTGAGTTCGGGTCCCCAATTGGAAAATAGAGGGTGGAGAGGATTGCCTAGTAAAATATAATTTTTAAGAAGAAACGGTAATGGAATAAGACAGCCTAAAAGAATTCCCAACCAAAAATATTTTTTCAAAAGTTCTTGTGAAAAGAAAATCAAAAACACCAACCCAAAACTTGCTAAAAAATAGAGCCACGTCACTTTAAAGCCAAGTGGAGCGATCAGAAAAAATGCGGCGTAAAATAAATTTACGTTATTTGTTTGAAGTAGATATGTAAACCACGAAAGAACTGAGCAAACGGCATAAGAAAAAGCAATATATTCTGTTTTTAAATTTGCGACAGATAAGGTGTCCGGCAAAGCAAAAATAAAAAAACCGACAATGTAATAAAATGAAAAATTTTTCTTACCCCACAAATTTTGCATTTCATGCCAGCTCCACGCCACACTCGTAAAAATAAAAAGTGCTGTGAAAAA
>CAZFSQ010000396.1:0-2771 GCA_964521975.1 uncultured Oligoflexales bacterium
GTGGAGCAAAGACGATTAAAGATTTACAGCGGAAAGCACAATTTATGAGAATTTCTTCAGCAGGTTTTGTTGAAGGGACACCGCATGGCAGCGAAAGGTTGACCAAATAATGTCACAAGAAGTTCGCGTAAGAATTGCTCCATCTCCTACGGGTGATCCTCATGTTGGGACAGCATACATAGCTCTCTTTAATTGGATATTCGCTAAACAACATCATGGTAAATTTATTTTACGTATTGAAGACACCGATCAAACTCGTTCGCGGTCAAGCAGCGAGCAAATGATTTTAGATTCGCTTTCTTGGTTGGGTCTGAATTGGGACGAGGGGCCTGATTGTGGTGGACCTTATGCTCCTTATCGCCAATCCGAACGAAAAAATATGTATGCAGAGTATGCCCATAAACTCATTCAAAGCAAAAATGCTTATTATTGTTTTTGTACAGCAGAAAGGCTTGATGAAGTTCGTAAACAAAAAAAATCGCAACATGAGAATACAAAATATGATCGTCATTGTTTGACATTATCTTCTGAAGAAATAATGCAAAAATTAAATGCAAAAACCCCTCATGTTATTCGTTTGAAAATTCCCGATCATGGTGAAACAACCTTTCAAGATTTTTTGCGTGGTGAAATTAAATTTAATACCGAGCAAATTGACGACCAAGTGTTACTTAAATCCGATGGAATGCCAACTTATCATCTAGCTAACGTGGTGGATGATTATTTGATGAAAATTTCCCATGTCATTCGTGCTGAAGAGTGGATTGCTTCAACACCGAAACATGTGCTGCTTTATCAAGCCTTTGGTTGGAAGGAACCTACTTGGGTTCATATGCCGCTTTTACGCAATCAAGATAAATCAAAAATTTCTAAAAGAAAAAATCCGACATCCATTATGTTTTATAAGCGTGCAGGAATTTTACCTCATGCTTTATTAAATTTTTTAGCGTTAATGGGTTGGTCTTATAGTGGGGATCAAGAAATTTTTTCATTAAATGAGATGCTCGAAAAATTTCAGCTTAAAGATGTTAATTTGGGGGGGCCGGTTTTTGATATGACCAAATTAAATTGGCTCAATTCCCATTATTTAAAAAATTTATCGGACAATGATTTTGTTGATTATTGTCAAAAAGAAATATTTTCTGCAAATTATCTTAAGAAGTTAAAACAGCTTTTAATTCCGCGAATACAAAAATTTGATGAAGTGCTTGATAAAGGATTATTTTTTTTCAATGGAGCTTTAGATTACAACCTCGATCAGCTTGTACCGCAAGGAAAAACAAAGGAAGATTACAGCCAAGTTTTTATTACTCTTGCAGAATTATTAGACGAGCTTTACGAATGGGAAAATAAAAAAATTCATGATCTTCTTGAATCACATCGCACCTCTTTAAATCTTAAAGGCAAAGAATATTTTATGCCGATCCGTATGGCCGTTACTGGACGAACTGATAGTCCTCCATTGACTGAGACTATGGAAGTTTTAGGGAGAGAGATCGTAAGGTATCGGTTGCGGGATGCTGGGAAAAAGTTATCAAGCTGAAAAATACACCTCTAAAGTTTTAAAATTTACCTCCGATAAATATTCCATGAAAACTCGGAGGTATCTTTATGAAAATAAAATTATTGATTTTCATTTTTACTTTCTTTGCACAAAATGTCTTCGCCAAAATCATCGTTTCTCCCTACGTCAGTATTCGTTCCACTAAGAGCGTTAATCCCGATAAAAAAAATAAAGCAAATGAAAATGAAACCATTAAACAACATCAAGAATATGGAATGCGTGGACTTATTTCCTTTTGGAATATTTTTAAGTTTCAAGCTGGAGCAGGACAGAGTGAATTAACCACGACGCAAAAAATTTCTGCGGCAAAAGATGATTACGGTGAAATTGATTATAATAAAGATCTCGATATGTCTACCGATCAACCGGATAATTTAATCAAGGTCAAAGAGACGCAACGTAATGCTCGTGTGTCTGTTATTTTAGATCCAAGTTTTTGGATTTTTATTATGCGAGCTAAAGTTGGGGTCACAGCGACACAAAGAATTGTTGAAGCTGAAGAAACGGGAAAAGCAAAAGTGACGACAACAAAAGGCCCGACCTTCAAACCTCATTCGGGAGCTGGAGCAGGGATCAAATTAGGTCGTATGGCATTTTTTATGATGGAGTATGAATTTTTCCATTATAAATTTCCTGAGATTGAACCGTTTGAACGTGGTGTGACAGTAAGTTTTGGGGTGAATATATAAAATAAAAATTATTTCTTAAGCCTTGGTCGAGCAGCAATTTTCGATGTTTCGCGATCTTGATCTTTATTTTTATCATGATGCTTATGATCATCTTCTTCATGAATTTCTTTTAATTTTTTAGAAATGATATCGAGTGCAGAGCCTGAAGAAAACTTTGTATCATGAATATCACGACAGCCTAGTTCCACACCTGTCACTAATTTGAAAGCTTGTGATACGTGGTGCATGGGGTAAATAGATAAATAACCATCATGAATTGCTTTCAAGACATCACGATGTAACATTAAATTAGAGACATTTTGGTAAGGAATAATCAAATTATATTTTTTACCTTTCCCAATGATACGGCAAGCTTTGTAAAAACCTTCAATTTTTTCATTCACACCGCCAATGGGTTGAACTTCACCAAACTGATTGACACTGCCTGTAATAGCAAAGTTTTGTTGAATAGGAATTTTAGCCATTGCCGATAGAATTGCAATGAGTTCTGCCACAGAAGCACTATCGCCATCAATATA
>CAZFSQ010000397.1:0-2765 GCA_964521975.1 uncultured Oligoflexales bacterium
ATTTAGTGCCTTATTAGCAGCAGGAATCAGTCTTTTGATTTTTATCGAATTTTTTATTAACTGTGCCATGATTATCGGAATTTTTCCCGTTGTAGGTATCCCATTGCCCTGGTTTTCTTATGGTGGCTCGGCCATGCTAAAAACTTGGGCTGCCTTAGGAATGCTCGTTTCAATCGACAGGGAAAACTGTGGTAAAACAAGAAAAACTCAATTCCTTTTGAAAAAAAGTCAAAAAGCCAAAGAACAGCAACTATCAGGAATTTAGTACGTTGGGTAAAAAGTGCTTTCCCTATCATTACTATTTTTTAACACTAAACTTTGTTAATTTTATTATGTATGGATAAGAAATTAAAAGAAAAAGAAATGGAGCTTTTACGCTTGAAAAGTAAAATACGTGCCGCAGGTCAAAGAGTGTCTGAGGATCAAACCAACATTAGAAAAATTGAATCCAATCAAGAAAATAGTCATGCTGAAAGAATTGAATTAGTTCCTGTTGCCAAAAAAATTCCAGAGAAAAACACTGAAACGACTCTCAACCCTAAAGATCAAGTTCAGAAGTTAACTGAAGCCCTTAAAAAATCTTCGGGAAAAAAACTCTTAATTTGTATTCGTGGATATCCTGATCCTGACAATATGGCTACCTCTTATTGTTTGCAGTGGATTGCAAAGCATTATGATGTAACTTCGACCATTTTATATGTGGAAAATTTATCACATCACGAAAATCGAGCTTTAGTCAAAATTCTTGACTTAGATATGGTGCAATATAGTTCTGATTTTGATCTGTCGCAGTTCGATTATTTTTCAATTAATGATTCCCAGACAGCGGAATTACCATTTAAAGTTCCGCCAACATGCAAATTGTTAACTTTTGTCGATCACCATAAATCACTCGGAACTATCCACGGTGAATTTGTGGACATTCGTGAAAATGCTGGATCAACTTCAGCCATCTATTCCGAATATTTACAATTTGGACCTTTTAAATTTTCTGGAGAAGATTCTACTGAAACGAAAATAGCTACCGCTCTTATGCACGGTATTCGGTCAGATACAGATAATTTTATCAACGCTACGTCCATTGATTATCAAGCCAGCGAGTTCTTGGCGGATTTTGTAGATAAAGATTTATTGTCCCTCATTTCTCGACAATCAATTCCTGCAAAAACCATGGACCTTACGCAAGTTGCTTTACAGCGTAAAGATATTCGCGGCACATTTATGTTTGCTGGGGTTGGGTATGTAAGAGAGGAAGATCGTGATGGCATTGGACAGTGTGCAGATTATCTTTTACATCGTGAGGGAATTGATACGGTGATTGTCTATGGTGTTGTTGGTGGTGAGTTTGTGGATGGATCACTTAGAACTAAATCTCACGTCCTAGATCCAGATAAATGGATTAAAGATGTTTTTGGCCAAGATAATAATGGAAATTATTATGGTGGGGGTCGAAAAGACAAGGGAGGATTTCAAATTCCTTTAGGTGTTTTTTCGCTTTGTACTGACAAAGAATTGCTTTGGATCTTAATTAAAAAAACCGTGGATGATTTACTCTATCGCAAAATCGGGATCAATGAGTCTTCAGGTCTTGAAGCAGATATGAATAATAAATAATTTTTTGTGCTATCTTATTTTCAAACATCAATATTCATTTTAATTTGGGTATTTATTTTTGGTTTCGTAGAGACATGGGTAGTTTTTTTAACTTCGGAAAAGATTAAAAAAACTTTTTTTCAATTTCATAATATTTTTTTCCCGACGATTATAATAGCCCCTCTCGTCATTGTTGGATTCTACCGTCTTTTTTCCATTAATTTAATTTTTCCAATTCATTTTTTTTCAACACTGGATGAGATTTTTTGGGCTGCCCTACCTCCGGGTTTTGTTTTATGGATAACTTCAGGATTGATGACACAAGTTTTCTATAACATATCCCAGGAAAAAAGTGAGTGGCTCTTAAAACCGTGTTCCCTTGTTGCTAGAGCGTATGGATTTTCTCCAGAAAAAAAAATCAGCTTACTTGTCGTTAAAAAAAGTTTATTAGAGTCACTAGAAATCACCCTTCCTTGGATTTTTTGTGAATTGATTATTATCGAATGTATTTTTAATGCCCCAGGACTTGGATTCGACTTGTGGACTTTCGCCAAAGAAATGAACCTTGCAAAAGTTTTTGAGCTGAGCACTTATATTCTTTCCATTTATTTTTTTATTCTTGGTGTTACATTTTTTGAATTAAAAAAATTAGGAAAAAAATTATCTGGATATTAATCTCGCTATACTTAGTATAATCCGTGACTAGATTTTACTGTAAATAATGACTAATACCAAAATTCAACTCTCGTGATTCTTGGCGGAATCTTTGATCTGCACCAACTTTTAACGCACCACCCTCATAATCTCTTAAGAAAAGCGTTCTCGAAACCAATTCAGCGTTAAAGTAAAATCCCGCTGTGATTGGTAACTCAATACCCCCACCTAAATGATAACCTGCTCCCATTCCTTTTAGATGATACTCTTCTTTTTTACCTGGAAATTCACCCTTCGCTAAATCAGTGGTTACTTCTCTATTGATAAACGAGTCGCGATTATAAATTCCAGTTCCAGCTTCTAAGAACATGACTTTTCCAAATAAAAATCTTGTGAAAAAACTCGCTCCTTTAACATAAGTTTTTTCATCGCGGCTAATCATAAGATTTGATGCCACATCTGTTTCGTGAGTAGACACGGCTTTTGAACTAAAGTGCCCAATGAATCCCATGTTTAAA
>CAZFSQ010000398.1:0-2753 GCA_964521975.1 uncultured Oligoflexales bacterium
TTAGAGCGTTTTCACAGCTACCAAAATTCAGGCATTGCTCTTGTAGTTCTATAATAGCGTTTGGATCATAACCAGCTCTACTCATCAGATTAATACTATCAATGTCTTCTTGAAGAGATGAGACACTAGCAAATTGGCGGTTCATTTTATTTATTGCCGCACTTAAGATGTATGCCAATTGCGCTTCGCTTTGTAAGCTTTTCATGTCTTTTTTATTGATAGAAATAATAACCCTCATTTTAGTTATGGATCACGAAGTGATGGTAATGGTGGTCAATATGATCATGATGTAGAAATAAAGTATGCTGCAAAATCTAATGGAGTTTGGGTTTATAAAAATCCGATATCAATAGGGCCAACCATAGAATCATGGTCTTATTATAGTTTTGTATTAACCTCAACAAATCTGCCCATGTTTATCTTATCGCAACCATACTTAGTCAATTATAAATTAACTAAAAATTCTACAGTCTATACTTTAGATAATAATAACTTATTTTCCAATATTATGGGTTTCGGTTCAATAGGAACTCACTATAGAGAATTCGTTATAGACAGCAACCAGATGATTCACTTTTTGACTTTAAAATATTTAAGCGGCAAATTTTATTTTTATCATTATCAGTTCAGTGAAAATAATTTAACTCCAACGGTAACATCGGAAGAATTATCACATTGCATTGATCCTAATTCACCACCTAGCTCTGAAGCTAGAATTGATAAAAATAACAAAATATATTTTGTGTATGCGTGTTTGGCCGCAAACAGTTCAGTGAAATATTATTTAGCCACCAATAAATCAGGGAGTTGGGTTCATGTTCCCATCGGAATAGATAAAACCTTCCAAAGCAGCAATTCATTTGATTTAAAGTCTCAGCTTGCGATCACTGAAGATGGCAGTAAAATTCTAGTGGGCCTTTTAGGAGACTATATTTACCATTCAACGAATGGCGGACAGAGCTTTGAACTTTTATCGCATATTGTTAGTGCTAGTGATCGTAATATTTTCCAAGATGTCACAGATGTTGGAGTCATGAGACAATTAGAGGTTGGAATCGACCAAGATGATTTTTATCATATTATTTTAGTTCGCAATCCAACAAACGCTTTTACTACTACCGTAGGGATTTATTATACAAATAATATTGAAACAGGGTCTATCAATTCATGGATTAATTCAACGGAATTATCATTAACTTTAACTAATTATCCATTTGATCTTTATAATGTAGACATGTTCATC
Organism: uncultured Oligoflexales bacterium; assembly: GCA_964521975.1. Taxonomy (GTDB): domain Bacteria; phylum Bdellovibrionota_B; class Oligoflexia; order Oligoflexales; family CAZFSQ01; genus CAZFSQ01. The sequence goes on from CAZFSQ010000398.1 coordinate 1,244, forward strand.
TCCGACATGCCCACCAATTTTTCGCGAGCAGCCCCCTAACATCTAGGAAATTATTTCCCTCTCATTTAAATTTAATTTCCACCGAAATGTTCTTTATGAAGCATTTGAAAACGATTCGTGAATTAGTTGAGAGTGAAAAACTTGAAGAGGCTCAAGAAGCTATTGATAATCTTTTGATTCTTGGCGGCAAAAATACTGAAGCGATGAAAATCAAAGCTCGCATCTATCAACGTCAGGGGCATTTTTCGCTCGAAGCTCAAGAATGGCGGAAGATAATAGACCTCGACGCGGAAGATGAGGATGCTATTGGTTACTACGAAGGTCTTCATTTAGAAGAGCGTGAGAACTATTATTTTACCCAAACGTTGGGAGATGGTTCTAAAAGATTTTTAGCCTACCCTTACAAAATGGCGGTGATGTCGGCTTATGGTCTGATGGGCTGCTTACTTTTTCTTATAATTACTCGTCTAGGATATAAATTTCCTATTTTCTTAGATCCCTATGTTCTGCTCGGAACATTTTTTGTTCTTATTATTGGTCCATGGTTTGGCATCATTTATACTTTTATGACTTCTTTACAATTTGCTCAAGTCGATGGTCAAAAAGTAATTTTAAAAACTCGATTGCGATTGTCAGAAATATATTGGTCAGAATTAGCAGAACTCATTTTAACCTTTGATCCACCTGAATCGGCCGATGAAAATGTCAATTATGAACTTTTGTTCTTACCTAAAATTTCTAAACCCACAAAAAAAATGCGATGTTATTTTGTCAGCCTTCACCGTGAGTTCGCCTCCTTACAAGCTCGACATTATTTCCTTAAAGAAGTTTCTCTCCATTTTCCAATGATCCGCGTTATCCCCAGAAAGCAACTCGAAAACGACAAATCTCTTGACAAATTCCGCATAGTTAGGTTTGATTAGGGGCTTCCAAAAAAAATTTTAAATTTTGGCTTGCACTTTTTAATTGATGTTTTATTTTATTCAATACTTTTGGATTAACTAACTTTTAATGGAGGATCATGTTTATGAAAATTAAGCCTCTTCAAGATCGCGTTCTTGTCAGAAGACTCGAAGGAGAAGAAAAAACTGCTGGTGGAATCATTATTCCTGATAATGCCAAAGAAAAACCAGCCCAGGGTGAAGTGATCGCTGTAGGTAACGGAAAAGTTTTAACTGATGGAACTGTCAGAAAACTTGAAGTTGCTAAAGGTGACAAAATTTTATTTAGTAAATACTCTGGCTCTGAAGTGAAAATTGACGGTGAAGAGCATTTGCTTTTACGTGAAGATGATATTTTGGGTGTTCTTGAGTAAATCATTAAACAATAATTTTAAATTTTAGGAGATCATGTATGTCAGCAAAAACAATTAATTTCGGCGAAGAATCGCGACGAAAACTTTTACGCGGCGTCAATGTCCTTGCCGATGCAGTGAAAGTAACCCTTGGACCAGCAGGTCGTAATGTGGTGATCGACAAATCTTTTGGTTCCCCAACCATCACGAAAGACG
>CAZFSQ010000399.1:0-2749 GCA_964521975.1 uncultured Oligoflexales bacterium
TTATTTGAGGGAGGTGTGTTTTTTAAGTGCAAAACGTTAGTTTTGCAACACGGCCTTAAAAAATATCGCCGAGAATATTTTAAGTTTAAGACCCCTCATTCAACTCGATGCTCAAACGGGCGAGCTGCAAATGATGCTCGAACCACACAAAAAACAATCCAACTCTCTCGAAAATTTATTTACCGAGATCGAACGTTTGAATAAGAAAACTCATATCCTTCTTGTCTTTGATGAATTTCAAGATATCCATACCGTAAAAGGCATGGATGCAAAATTTCGCACTTATTTTCAAAACCTCCCCTCAAAATTTCCTATCGTAGTGATGGGTTCAAAAAAACATTTGCTCGCTCATCTTTTTTCATTACCCAAAGCACCTCTTGCTGGTTGGGGAATAGATTATGAAATTTCCAAAATCACACCCAAAGACTTTTTACCATATTTAAATAAGCGATTTAATAAACATGGGAAAAAAATCTTGCTCCATGAAGTTGAATATTTATGCGATCGACTCCAAAACATACCTGAAAGCATCATGTATGTTTGTAAAACATTAAGCCAAGAATCTGACATCAAACAAATTCAACCGATTGATATCGAACGAGCTATCAAGAAAACGGTATCTATGCGACGAGGTCGATTTGAAGAATCGCTTCAATACTTTTCTGCTTATGAACGAAAATTTTTAAAAATGCTTGCTCTGCATGAACCACTGCAAGCCCTAACCTCTAAAATGTTTCTTACGGAGACACAAATTTCATCGGCTGGCGTATTAAAAATTATGCGGAAACTAGAAAACCTTGGTTTAATTTATCACCTAGAAACAGGGTGGGTTTTAACCGACCCGCTTCTCGCAAAGTACATTCAAGATTTTTGGTTTTAGTAACGACAAAATAAATTTATTAGTTTTTAAAGACCTTAAAAATACTAAAGAAAATTTAATTTTTTAACTTTTAATCAAACGATTTTTGGCTAAACGAAATTGTCAGACAAATATTTTTCATGCCATACTAATTTTTGAGCTTAGTTTTTTAGTTAAGTTTTAATTTTAGGAGGGGAATTATGAAAAAATTATTACTTTTATCCATGAGTCTTTTTTCGGCAAGTGTTTTTGCTGAAACAAAAACAGTGAAGCCCTTTGAGTTGGCTTGGATGAATGCTGAAAAAGCGGATACGAAGTATAAGAGCAAAGATCATCCTGAAGGTATTTTCGTTTTAGAAAATTATTTTCTTCGCTGTCCTTATTGCAATTATAATGCTCCCAATGTGAACGATTTAGCCGACAAATACAAAGATGACAAAGTTGTTCAAATATTAGATGTTGGCATTGATTCTAGCACTAACGATTATAAAACTTGGATTAGCAAACACAGTCCCAATCATCCCGTTCTAAAAGATGCAACACGACTTCTTGCAACTCAATTAGAAATTGAAGGTTATCCAACAACAGTTATCTTAAACTGTAAGATGGAAGAAGTTTACCGCACGGTTGGTCTTTGGGAAGAATCCACCATCGAAGAAATGCATAAAACAATTGATAAACTTAAAGAACAAAAACTATGTGCCCCAGAAGACGATGAAAATGGTGAAGATACCCCAGATGAAAATTAATTTTTTTGCACGTTGTTTTTTAATATAAAGTTCCTTAGTTGCTAAAGTAGCTTTTATTTATAAAGTGTTTCTCTTGACGAGAAACACTTTTTTTTATATCCGCAATTCCGCCCCAACTTTTTCTTTCATCCATTGCAAAAGTTTTTGCGTCTCTTGCTCAACATCTTTTTCGTTTAATGTCTTATCATGAGATTGAAAATAAAGATGATAGGCCATACTTTTTTTACCTTTTGGTAATTTATCCCCTTCATATAAATCAAATAAACTAGAGGTCGTAAAATATTTGCGATTCGGAAAATTTTCTAACGCTTCTATCATTTGTTGATGGCTCATCGACTGTTCAACAAGCCAAGCAAAATCGCGACTGAGGGGAGGGAAACTCGATAATGCAAAATGAATTTTTTGAGACTTTTGCAATTCTTGATTTACTAAATAAATGTTTTGCATATCCATTTCAAAAGCCAAAACAGGTTTCTTCCAATCCATTCCCAAGGATTTAAGAATTGCTGGAGATAATAAACCAAGAGTGCCGAGAATTTTATCTTTTGATTTTAATAAAGCAGCTTTTCCTGGATGGTAGAATGGAAAATCATTGGCGTTGATAGCTTGCCATGTTAAAGAATTTTCATTTAATCCAAGCGATTTTAACCATCGTTCAAGAATATTTTTTCCATAAAAAAATTCAGGTTCTTTTTCGTTTTGATTGAACCATAATTTTTCTTCTAATGGAAAATCAATAACTCCCGCTATCATTTCTCGTTCATAAAAACGATTTTCTGATCGAGCTTTCTGTGTCCATGTTATGGCGTTTTCCCTCGTAGAATCATCTCGAAAATCCAACATCACTTTTCCAGAATTAAATAATCGCGATCCAAAATTTCCTTTATTTTGATTTCTCATCACCGCATGAACTAAATTAATTAAAAGAGTTGGCTGCATATGTGTTAGATCATCGCTGATTGGATTTTTGAGTGAGATCGTCTTTGAAAAATAAGGATGATTTTGAATCTGCCATTTCTCTAAATCAGATTTAGATACAAATTGAAATTGAATCGTTTCGCGAAAACCCAATATCGCTAACCTGGATATTGATTTTTCTAAATAAGAAATAAAACCAATTTCAGTAATACCTTATAAACTC
>CAZFSQ010000400.1:0-2737 GCA_964521975.1 uncultured Oligoflexales bacterium
GGAACACTGGTAACTGGAGTGGGGGTAGGTTGCGGTGTAGTTGATGATGTTGGTAGAGGCGTCGGAGTTGAAACAGCAGAAGAATTTTCTTCCAATAAAGATTGAGCTGATTCTAAAATTTCTTCCGGCTTTCCTCCTTCACGATTTAGAACATACATCCAACCTGATTGATTGAAAGTAACAATGGTTGGTCTTTTTGGTTCACTCGGATCAAGAGAAAAATATTTCCACATTTTAATATTTTCATCATGAGCACGAATAGAATAAGGAGCGTAGGTTGTCATGAATTTTTTAAATTCATCCTCTGTATAATCTTCACGAAAATCGGTTAATGCCACCATATGAGCAATATCATTTTCCATGGGCGAAATTAAATTGAGTTCTTTAGTAAAAAACTTAGCTTCCTCTTGACATGAAATGCAGGTAACTCCAGAAAATTGCACAATCGCTACTTGGCTTTCAAAGTCTTTCAAAAACTGGCACAAACTTTTTTTCTGATTTCCCTTTGTGTAGAGAAATAATTTATTAATATCTTTTTTAATGAAACCATTTTTTTTGAATTCAGAATCTAATTCTTTTATTTCACAAGCATCGGAATTAATCGTTTGTGCCATCTCATCTGGTTCTGCATCTAAACTATCTCGATTATTCATTTGATCGGTATTGGATTGGGGAAGTTGGCTGCCACATCGAAAAATAAACACCATCAGAAAAAGTAAACTAAATAATCTTTTCATGACGCTTTTCTCCTCTAGTTAAAGTGTCGTCACACACATTGACATAGATCGGATTTATAGCGTTTTACTTGATGGAAGTTGATTAGATGAGCGATATTAGTAAATTAAGCTACGAATTTGCTACTTCTTCAAATTCGTAATTTTATCCACTCGTATTTTATTCGCAAAAATAGCAAAGGCCAAATAGGCCGCGAGACCGTGAATATTCTTGATCCAGTAGGGTAAATATTGAGGTTTCTGAATCCATCCTAATCTTGTAAACGGTTCAAACACTTCCACATCAGAAAAGGTTAATCGACCACAAAATAAAATTTCTGATTGAAAAATATGTCCCTCATGCATCGACTTTCTAAAAAATGTGTGTGTGTTAAAAAGGCCGTTCATATACACACTGTCTTTGGTAAATACAACACCTTTACCTCTGGGATCTCCTCCGCGAAAAACTCGCATGGCCGATTGATAACTCTCCATTTCATTTTGTCCTGATTCTAAAAAATATTTGAACACTTCGATAAAATTAGCTCCATCAAGCCCCATTTGAATACCCACGATTCTCTCGGCTATTCGTTTTAGCCTTGATAAGTCCATCGTTCCAGTGATTAACTCTGCAAACGTAGCAATACCTTCCTGCGTTGATGTCGTGCGAGGAGAACCGTATCCCATACTCTTAAAATATAATTGTTCTTTACCATTGATCCCTGTCAATGAATGAACGAGGGCCTCATGTTCCCACAGTTGCTTAATGTCATACTCTGTAAACGAGGTGTTTTTTCGCAATCTAATTCGGTTAGTACTCGCAGAGGCTTTTGATGCCAAATTAGCATCTACGACTACTTTGATTTCATGATTTTTAAAAAATCGACTGATTTTATTTTCTAATTCTTTTTTAACAATTTCCGCAGGAATACAATAATCATAATCTCTCGAATTAAATTTTCCTGAAAATTCTTCCGCTGTTTGAATAAAATGTTTTGCTGCATCAACCGAACTAAACACACTACCATGTAACTTGTCTTTAGGTTTTCCATACAGGTGGATCGAAGATTCTTTCATGACAGGTTGACCAAGATTTTCTAACATTTGTGACGCTACAAAATAACTCTCCGCCGTATCCGCAATATATTTTCCCATCGGATGATCTTTATTAATTTGGGTAAAAATTTCTGTGAGTGTCTTTTTAATTTCTTTGAATTGATATTTAGGGTACTGCGGTTTAGGAATTTCAGGGCGTTTTTTTTTCCATGTGGATAAAAATTTTTGCTGTATTGAATAAGGCCAGGCAACAACACTTAAAATTTTAAAATTCTTCGCAATGGAAACTAATTTTTCATCCCATGCCGAAAAATATTCCAGATCATATTTTTTTTTTGCTACCATGATTTAACTTTAGAGCCGATATCCAATTGCACATAATTCAAATTGGTTTGATCACCACCCCAAGGACGCAACATGGAATAGTGATAAGAAATTTCGACGAAAATATTTGTCGGAAATCCAAAATATCCAAGAGCCAATTTTGTGTCGTGGGCCGTAGGCATTCCCTTCACATTGCTTTTTAGAAGTGCCTGCATCAATAAACCATAAGACAAATAATAACCAGCTTCTCTAAAATTATGTTTCATAATCAAACCGTAACCTAACTGCGTCACAGTTTTTTCTTTGGAAAAATTTCTTAACTTCATATCAATGCCCAAAGAAAATTTTTCGCTTTGCACAAAATCATATTCACCACCTAAACCAAAACCTGATGGACCTCCGTCTAATTCATTTTTGAGTAAATGAGCATAGGTTATTGAGGCAAAAACTTCGCGTTTGGGTAGATTAATTTCTTCAGCGTGTAAAGGGTGAAAAAAAATGTAGCTCAAAAAAATAAAATTTCTCATGAATTGAATTATACCACCGATTTTAACTCTTGTAATTCTTTCTCTCCCTCCCAATGGAAAACCAACACCGTTTTATCATCCGCATTAGCTTGCACCACATGCTCGGATGCAAGTTCT
>CAZFSQ010000401.1:0-2714 GCA_964521975.1 uncultured Oligoflexales bacterium
CATCATTACGCTCAAAAAATTATTCTTCCAGGATTCATAGATCTCCATCTGCATTTTCCTCAGATTGCATTGATTGGGGCCTATGGAAAAAAACTTCTTGATTGGTTAAACCATTATACTTTCCCTGAAGAAAAAAAATTTAAAGATAAAAAAATATGTGAAAAATATGCTGAGATTTATTTTGATGAGTTAATAAAAAATGGTGTGACGACTTCAGTGTCGTATGCCAGTTGTCATAAAGTCTCAGCAGAAATTTTATTTCAGAAAGCAGAGAAAAAAAAGATCCGAGCGATCATCGGCAAAATCAGTATGGATCAAAATATTCCTAAGGAACTGCGATGCGATTTGTCAAAGGAAGAAGATGAAATAGAAGAGCTTATTGCAAAATGGCATGGTAAAATGGAACGCCTCTTTTATGCTCTGACGCCAAGATTTGCTCCGACTTGTTCCACTAAATTATTGAAACTTCTTTCACGGATTAAAGAAAAAAATCCCACGCTTTATTTACAGACCCATCATAGTGAGACGGAGGACGAAGTGCGTTGGGTCAAAGAATTATTTCCTAAGCAAAAAAATTATGCTGACGTTTATCAGGCTAATAATCTTCTAGGAGAAAAAACAATTCTTGGGCATTCGATTTATGTTTCGGAGGATGAATTAAACATTTTACACGATACCCAAACAAAGATAGCTCATTGCCCGACGTCTAATTTATTTTTAGGGAGTGGATTTTTTCCGATGAAAAAAATTGTTGAGAATAAAATTCAAATGGCTCTTGCTTCAGATATTGCTGGCGGAACATCGCTTTCTCCTTGGAAAACGATGTTGGGGGCTTATGAGATTCAAAAAATGCAGCATCAAAAAATTTGTCCTGCTTGGCTTTTTTATTTACATACATTAGCAGGGGGGGAATGTCTGGGGCTACCTATTGGAAATTTTAGCACAGGGCAAAAAGCTGATTTTCAAATTATTGATCCAGAGCAAAATAAATTACTTTCCATTAGATTAGAAAATATTGATGAACCCGTTCAGATGATGGCCGCATTGATGACGCATGGTGACGAACGAATTACAAAAGATGTTTTTGTTGAGGGGCAGAAACTAAATTAAATGAATCGGATCAATATCAACTTTCATTAAAATATTCTTGGGAAGCGGCTTTAATAAATTTTGTATCTCGATAATAATTTTACGGTTCATCTCATATTCATTTGAAATAATGGCCAAGACACGCCGATGATTGCCGCGAACAAAATCAAGTGGGGGTTTAGTGGGTCCCAAGATTCGGAATTGTGAGATAATTTGAGGCTGCGAATTTTGCATAAATTCGAGCCATCGAAAAATTTTTAAACAAATTTTTTCTAAAGCCGACTGATTTTCAGATATAAATTCAAGGGTCACCATTTTTTTAAAGGGTGGAAAAAGAAACTTCTCTCGCATCTTCAATTCTTCGTCAGCAAACTGGTGATAGTCTTGTCGAATCGCTAACTGAATCGTGGGGTGCTTAGGGCGGACGCTTTGAATCCAAACATTTCCAGGGTCTTCCGCACGACCCGCACGACCTGCTGCTTGAACGATAAGCTGAAAAGTTTTTTCGCTGGCTCGAAAATCAGGCAAACTTAAAAGTTGATCAACCTCTAAAATAGCCATGAGAGTTACTTTAGGGAAATCATGGCCCTTAGCTAACATCTGTGTTCCGACGAGAATTTGAATTTTTTCTTCTCTGAATTTTTGTAAAGTATCTTGTAAATAATCTTTTTTGTGGGTTTTATCTGAATCTAACCTTTCAATACTGGCGAGAGGAAATTTTTGTTTGATGATAGTTTCTATTTTTTCACTTCCAGAACCGATGGCGATAAAATCGTCGTGAGGATACATCTTAAAAATATCGGATAAAAGAATCTTATATTCGCAGTAGTGGCACAACAGAGTAAGTTTGTTGCGGTGAAATGTTAGACTGACACTACAGTTGGGACAGTTGATGGTTGTTTTTGAATTGAGTGAAATTAAATAATAAGCAAATCCACGGCGATTCACCAACACGATAGCTTGTTTTTTATCCTGTAAATTTTTTTCAAGAGCCGCCCAAATTTCTTCTGAAATATTATTTTCTTCGGGAATGATATGAGAGGTTTGATGATCTTTAGCCAGCAAATAACCTTTGGTAAAAAATGGTTTAGAATAAGATAGGTGTACCTTTGGCAATTCCCTATTTCCAACACGGTTAGGCAATTCGAGTAAACTATATTTTCCTATCTTTGTATTATAAAAACTCTCCAATGATGGTGTGGCACTTGCTAAGACGATCGGAATGTTTTCTATTTTACTGCGAACGACAGCAACATCACGACCGTGATATAAAAGCCCCGACCCTTGTTTATAACTTTGGTCATGTTCTTCATCGACAATAATCATTTGCAGATTTTTAAATGGAGCAAACACAGCAGAACGTGGGCCAATAAGAACATGAGCTTGACCATGATGCACACGCATAAGTTCTTGCCACCTGGTCTCATCGTCAAGATTTGAATGGACTACAGCAACAGAATTTCCAAAACGCGATGTAAAGATTTTTGTCATCTGTGGAGTAAGAGAAATTTCAGGGACAAGAATAAGAATTTGCGAGGAAGCATTTTCAGAAAGGAGGTGACGAATTAAGTTAAGAAAAATTTCTGTTTTACCCGACCCAGTAACGCCTCGGATTAAAAAAGGAG
>CAZFSQ010000402.1:0-2704 GCA_964521975.1 uncultured Oligoflexales bacterium
ATGAAAATGTTGCGTTACTCATTCCTCTAAACCATAATCCTTCATTAGACGATTTAATGTTTTTAATAATTTCGCAATATTCATCTAAATTTCTAGCAACTTTTAATTCCATATTTTATATTTAATTCTTATTCGTTTTTTTCACCGCCCAAATTTCTACTTTGATTTTGTGTATCTCGATCAAATGTTGAATGTGTAGCCCAATACTTCGCGAGAGATTCAATGCGTGCGTCCATGACAATTTCCTTTATAAATTAAAAAAAGAATCAGAAGTGGTTTCATTTGAAATGATTGCCTGAGGGTATGAAAGATATAAAACTTGAGCGAGTCCGGTAAATCGTTGTTGTCCACAATTTAGTCTGCCTGCAAGCGGCATCGAAATTTCCCATTCCGTGGTCGGTAGATTAAATAATAAGTTAGGAGCTAAAAATTCTTCATGGCGACTTTTTAGTACACCCTCATCATCACCAATAAAGCTTACGACATAAGGTGCATCGGTTTGATTGATTCCTTGGATGGCTTGGCTCAGTTCGGAGTAAGGATAAATAGCAAGATCAGGAGAAAACAGAACATTATTTTGATAAGAGCTTTGAGGGTTCAAATTTTTAAATAAATGAATTCCCGGTAAAACAAAAAAACCTTTCCCATGTACGGGAGCTGATTTTCCCCAAAGTATCGTCTGTTCACATTCTCTTTGAGCCATCGTCTGATATCTTAAAAATTTATCCATCGCTTTTTTAGAATAGAGCGGCCCCAAGAGCTGAAAACTTTTATTTTCCAAATCATCTGTTTTTTGTGAGGGATACTTTTCAACTATTTGCAAAAGTTCATGACAGAATTCATCTTTTAAATTTTGATGAATAAAAATACGACTCCCTGAAGTACAAAGTTGTCCGGCACTGCGAAATGCACTTTGACAGACAAGTGCAACCGATTTTTTTATATCGGCACTAGAATGAATTAATATAGAATTTTTTCCACCCGATTGTAGAATGAGCTGTCGCCCTGGAAAACCGCGACTTTCTCGCCGAATTTGATCACAATGTTCTCTGGAACCTGTATAAAAAATAGATTTAATTTTAGATTCAGAAAGATGTTCGCGAAAAATTTCAAAATCACTGAATAGAATAGCGAGAGGAATATTTTTATCGGCAATTTGTGTGATCAATTGCGACATGAAAAAAGAAAATAAACTGGCATGTGTTCCTGTAAAAAGACATAAAGGTGTTTTTGCAATAAAAGAGGATGCTAAAAAAGTTATGAAACTGGTGAGTGGTGTTGAAAAGGGAATATACCCTACCGTTAAACCTAGAGGCAAAAGATGAAATTCTCCTCTTGGATAGAGAGGAAATTTGGCAAGGTTCAAAATATAATCACGGATCAGTGGACCTTCAGAGTGAATTTTTTCTAAAAAATGAACGGACGCAGTAATCTCGCTCTTTGCATCCCAATATGTTTTTCCTGATTCAATTCTCAGACAGTGGATAATGGGTTCTTCATAGTCGAGCATTAAATTTCTTAGTCGTGAGAGAAAATCATCACTAAGCTCATGACTAGAATAAAAATCTTTAAAATCATGGGAAGCTAATTTTTTAAGAAAATTCTCCCACGCGAGTTGTGAGCTTTCGCGTTCGCCAGGAATATTAAAAAGAATATCTTCGTTGGAGGGATTAAAAGAACTTTTCCATTTATTGATTTTTGAGTTGGTGATCCACTCACCTGAAACAAAATGCCCATGCCAAGGGATGGGAAATTTTTTTTCTTTGATACTTTGGGTGATGTTCGTTAGATCCTGCATATAGAATCATTATAAATAAAAATAAATAATTGTCACTGGGACAAATTGTTTCAATTAAAATAATCCATTTGATTAATTAATAAGTAATAAGTGTATATTTATCACTTATTATTTAAATATTTTTATGATATAATGTCTACATGGGCTTCGAGTTTGATTCAAATAAAAGTAAGAGTAACCAAAAAAAGCATGGAATAGATTTTATTGAAGCCCAGAAAATTTGGGGAAATCCAATTTTAGAAATAAATTCTAAAGATCCAAGAGAGCCAAGAAAGCTTATCGTTGGTTTCATAGAAAAAATTTATTGGACAGCTATCATTACTTTACGCGAAGGAAATATACGCATTATTTCAGTTAGGAGAGCAAGAGATGAAGAAAAAAAAATCTTCAAACAAAACAACCGCCGAAAATCTTGAAGAACGATTTGATGCAGGAAAAGAAGTTTTGGATTATTTTGACACAGACAATGCTATTCGGCGGTTATCATTAGATATACCTATTTGGGCTATCGAAAAACTTGACAAAGAAGCTACGCGACGAGGAATTACAAGGCAGTCATTATTAAAAACTTGGATTGTCGATAAACTTGATGCGTTAGAGGAAAAGAAAGCTGGGTAATCTGTCAAATTATCACGCCGCTCTTGCCCGCACTCGTTCTCGCACAATTTTATAGTTTAACTCATATCCTAACGCCGCTAATAATTTAATTAGTTGATCAATAGTTTTAGAGTGATTTGTTGTGTCGAGTATCCTATAGAGCTGCGTTGGAGATGTATGAAGTTTTCTGGCTATTTCTCTTAAAGACAATCCAGATGTTTTCATTTTTTTCATTGCATCCACATTAAGTTTGTGAAGTAACATTTTAGTTAGATACTCTGGATCGCGGTTATATTCTAAAAATGCATC
>CAZFSQ010000403.1:0-2673 GCA_964521975.1 uncultured Oligoflexales bacterium
TTTCCTCTAAAAAATTAGCATGAGCTATTTATTCCAAACATGGATTCTCTTTTTATTATACTTGTTTCTGATTTTTTACTTTTGTTTTTCAGTACAAAGTAATTTTGAAATTCAAGAAAAAATTCAAATGAATTGGGAAAAAGAATTTCATCTGAGATTTAGTGCTGAATTGGATGCGTTAAAACATAATTTAGATGAAGCACATATTTATTTAGAAAAAAATACGGATGTTGAGGATGAGGAGTTAACTTCTTCGGATGAATATTATCAAGCTCTCATTCAAGAAAAAATTTCATCGGCTAATGATCAAGAAGAAACGATAGATTTTCCATTCACAATATTCGCTTTTCAACAAACGAATCCAAGTTATCCTAAAAATTGGCCCAATTGGAGTATCAGTTATGAGTGACATATTTTTAGTGGGATTTGGAACGTTAATGTCTATTTATTTTTACTTTAATTTAATGGAGGTTAACTTTTTTGAAAATAAAATGAAGCAGTTGACTTTCCAAGATGGAAAAGAGTTGAGGTTTGATGGGACTCTTCAAGAATTTTTAATAACGGGGAGTGAAGGTGAAGAAAAAATTTTACCACCCGCATCAGGTCATCAAGCCTTGTTTAATGACAAGCGTTCAGCGTTTCCTGAAGTGTTTTGCCTTTATGATCATGTGGGGGATGTTGTGAGTTATTTTCAAGAAAGAGATTTATGGGATTGCGATGGGTATTGAATCAGTGGCCACCTTTGGCATCCCATACAGCGATGTTTATGTTGGGGTATATCACGACAAATTTATGGGTTAATTCTTATTCTGAATTTGGCAGATTTATTTTGCAAAATTCCGATTATATCATTCAAGTTATTGATGGTGATCATGTGCTTGAAAAAATAAATTCAGGTGAAGTTCGCAAAAATAAATTTCTCCAACTGCAATCGTTAGCAAAAGAAAATGAGACATGCGTGTTCAAAGAAATTATTCCGCTGAGTCTGAGTTTTGAGGAAAAATATTTTTTGTTTTTTGAAAAGAGGAGTGCCGTGCAGCAGTTGGGTCATTTAATGCAGAATATCAATAAGGACATCAAAGTGAGATTCATAGATAACAATTTAGAGGTAAATAAATGCAACGAATAATATTTATGGTACTGGTTTTATTCTTATGTAGCGGCTCTCTATTTAAATCAGAAAAAATACTAAAAAATAAAATTAAAAAAGCAGGCAACATTTATTGTCATCGTGGCGGGATTCTTTGTAACGGTGATGAGACTTTTATGAAAGGGCAAGCAGATGATGCTAAATTATTTTTAGCGGCTAAAAAATACTGTTCACAAATAAGAAAATGTTTTTTTGATGTGGTGTTATCAAAAAAAGGTCAAGAGAATTTAGGAAATATTTTAAGTGAAAGATTTCCAGGGATGAATATTCAAGTGCTTAAACCTACGGGATGGTTTTTGGCTGTTTATGACTGTCAAAGTAATTACGAAAAACAAGACGCAAAAATCATGAATCATATTGAAAAAGATTTATCTGAAAATAATATCATTCGAGGAAACTATTTAATTTCCTGTCAAGAAAATCATGATGAGCAGTTTTGGTTTCGCGGAAAAATTATTTTAAAAGAAGATGAAAAAAATAGAGAAGATGGGTTCAAAAACGTTTTTGAAGCTAGGTATCAAGTTCCCTATTCGGACGTGCAGTGGAATTTACAGGGAGAAAATATACCTAAAGCAAAAAATAAAAAATCAGAAATTGTGGGTGAACCAGATATTCTTTTGACACCTAAAAGATTAGCAACCTTAATTAGCGGAGGAGAGTTTAAAGTGATGTATGATTCTCCGGCACAAAAGGGGGGTGTTTTAGAAGGGTGGAAGAAAACAGGTTTGCAAATGGAGATTGAAATGCAGACGATGCAATCAGATTTTTTAGTGATGAAATATAAAATGGAATTAAGAAATCGTTCAACCAATGCTGGGTCAAATACACTCAAACTTCATAATTTAGAGAGTGAGATTCATCTCATGCTTAAACGTCCAACGCTACTTGGAACCATTGATTTGAGTCAAGAAGATGAGGCTGGATCGTTTATTCCTGGATTTAATTCAATTCCGATCATTGGGCCACTGTTTAAATTGGACATCAAACAAAACGCTCATATGAAGTTGTGGGTATGGGCATTGGTTGATTATTTTAATCCCAAGGAACCAGAGAAAATGCCGGAGTGGCCGAAAATTTTTTAACAGTTGTATTAAGAAAATGTTGCACACGCCTATGCTAGGAGATTTGATAACAGTCCGTTTTACCTCGCTGCACTCGTTTAAAATTACTATTTAATCCAATCGTTGTTTCGGACCCACCTAAAAAAAGATAGCTTGAAGGTTTCATTTTTTGCTTTATTTTTTCGAGAATGATTTTCTTTTCTTCCAAATGAAAATAGATGAGAACGTTTCTAATAAAAATTAAATCCATGCTAGGAAGATTAGGAAAGGGTTTGGAAATATTGATTTCACGAAATTCGATTATCTGTTTTAGATCATCATGAATCTGCCAGCCGTGGTGGTTTTTTGTAAAATATTTTTGAACAAATTTTTCGGGCATTCCTCGGTCGATTTCAAGCTGCGTATAAAATCCGTTACGAGCACGGTCGAGAGCTTTTTTGGAAATATCGCTAGCAATAATTT
>CAZFSQ010000404.1:0-2656 GCA_964521975.1 uncultured Oligoflexales bacterium
ATGAAGCTTCGGATTCCGCTAGTGATGAAAGTGAAGAAGCCGAAGCGGGCGAAGATGAGAATGGAAAAAAGGATGTTAAATATATTGATCCTATTTTAAGTGAACGGACGATTCTTTATCCTTCACAAGATATTGGAACGTATCAAAAGGCTTTACAAATTGTGTCGCAGCTTTACAGCACAAAAGATTATTTTGCGATATTAGACGTTTTAAGTTTTTTTTCAAAAGATAAAAAAAATGATTATGATTATTGTCTTTGGTTAGGAAAAGCTTATTTTAGCATTTATCTTTTTAAAGAATCTTTTGAAAAATTAAAATGTGCGGTCAAGGCTAATTCGAGCAGTTCGGAGCCTCCATTTTTTATCGGTCTTATGGCTACCCTTGATAAAAAATGGAGCTTAGGTAGTTCTTATTTAAAGCTTTCATTAAGCAATGGGTCGGAGCGACTGCACGAGTTAAATTATTACTTGGGGGTTAATCAGTATAAACAAAATCATTTTCTTTTATCGCGTCATTATTTTTTGAAGTCGCATTGGTATAAAGAGGATGAGAAAATACAAAAGTCTTCGGATGATTTTTTATCGAGCCTCGGACAAAAAAATCTATTTATTTATCACCTTCATTTATCTCCAGTTTATCATTCCAACCCTCTCAAAGTTAAAGCAGTAGAAGATATTCCAAACTATGTCGAGGGTGAAACAAATATGTCTGGTTGGGGGATGGGCTATGGTTTTGGATTGAGTACCCACCAAAATATGACCAACGGTGATGTGAATTTTGAAGTAAAAACCAAAGGAGAAAATTATTTTGATCAAGCTCTTTCTTCTGCTTCACGAATAGATTTAAATGTTAACCTTCAACTCAAAATTGCTTTTTCTGAAAGAAAAGAAGACGCTAGTTTTTTAGTATTATTAAATCCAGGCATAGGTTTACATCGTTATGCAAGTCAGACTAATTTTTTCAACTATGGATTTGAAACGGGATTCACCTTACAAAAAATGAAATGGCAACCTTCTTTTTTATTAGTCAATCAAAGAATTTTAGATCCCGCTAAAGTCAATAAAAATTTAGTTCATCCTATTACCGATCACCCACGATCTGAATTAAATTTACGCAATGTAAAATCTTTGGGACTGCATTTAAATTTAGTACCGAAAGAAAATTTAAAGGTGGATGGTTTTTATATCATACATTCGCATACGGAAGCGTGGTCTCATAATGAAGACTCTAAAGAATTGCGATTCGAGATTGCCCACGAATATAGCTCAAAACCATGGAGTCAATTTTTAACATGCTTGAAATTTCAGAGTATAGGTTATCTCCAAACTCTTTCTGACGATTTATCATCCAATGAAACCAATACCCAAATTAAAGCCCAATGGAATTATTTTTATTCACCGCTTGTGTATCAAAATACATTTTTTGAGACGACATCTATCAAGAGCCGGGAAACTAGCCGTGACGCATCACCCTGGTCCATCGGCAGTGGCATCTATCTTGATTTGTAGACAATCATTTTGTTTTTTATTAAAAACTCAAATTAAAAATCTTTAGTTTCATATTCAAATGTCGATAGAAAGGGTGAGGATTTCATTAATTTTTCGGGGAGGAAAATTTCTATGACCATTAATATTAGAATCGAACAAAATCAAGGGAGCGATAAAATTCACTATGCCGGTCCCATCAATGAAGATGCCGAAGTGCATTTAGGTTCTTTGCTTAAAGGTTCAGCTAAAAAATGTACTTTTAATTTTAAAGACGTTGAATATATCAATAGCTGCGGCGTAAGAGCGTGGATTAATTTTATGAGAGATTTTTCTAAAGAACGAGAAGTGTCTTTTGAGGAATGTACTCCTGAAGTTGTGATGCAAATTAATATGATCCCAAGTTTCAAAGGAAGTGCCAAAGTTGATTCTGTGTTTGGGTCGTTTGCCTGTGAAAAGTGTGGCGAAAAAAAATCGGTTTTATTTGAAAACGGTAAAAACTTACCAACGCCAGATCATATGGAAGTGGAAAAAATTAAATGTCCCAAGTGTTCTTCTGAAATGATGATGGAAGAATTAGAGGATGAGTATTTTGCTTTTACGATGGTGGCCTAGTTTTATTAATAATAAAGGAGAATGGTTATGGGAGATGCGGCGGAGAATTTAGGAGCAGGAGATAGTAGTCATAGTAACAAAAAAATTTTAGATATGTTTTTAGTCTATGAGAATTTTAGTAAATGTTTGCTGGATGCATTTATTATCTGTAATGCCGAGGGACAGGTTATCAAATGCAACCAACTTTTTTCTAATATTGTGGGCATGAAAAGTCGTCAAATTATGAAGGCTGAGTCAGTGGATGAAATTTTAAAAATGAGCATTCAAGAAAATAATCTTTCGGTACGGGAGCTTTTAAAATATGTTTCTCCAACAAGGATTGATGAAGTGAGGGGACAAAGCTTAACCAATAGTGAACTCAATTTAATTTTAGGAATTTATCCTTTTGTAGAAGAGGGAAAAGTTCTTGGTTCTTTTATTCTCATTCGTGACGTAACAGCAGAAACCAATTTACAAGATAAATATAAAGATACGGCGATTAAGTCGATTACCGATCCATTAACCAAATTGTTTACGCGAAATTATTTCCAAACATTTTTAGACTCAACACTGACTGC
>CAZFSQ010000405.1:0-2653 GCA_964521975.1 uncultured Oligoflexales bacterium
TGAAACTTCCGGCGTGGCTGAATATGGAGACGAAGAAGAAGCGGTTGAAGTTTAAGTTTTCAAGGTGTGGGAGATGGAGGGAATCGAAACGTAAAAAGAGGGCTCCCCAAAATGCGAGGCATGCGATGGCTAGATCGTAGACGAATGCAAAAAGTACTCTGGGATTTTTAAAACTTAAAAATAGGTTTGCCATGGATCCTCTATTGTCTAACTATAAGCTGTCATCATATTATTCACTCTTAAAATTGTCATGAGAGAATTGACCTATGCTGCTTCGCGCCTTTAATTTAATACTATCTCTTTTTGCTTTGACTCTCCTTGCTCTTCCCTTTTTCATTGTTTGGGTTCTAGTGAAGGTGACGAGCCAGGGACCTGCGATTCATTGGTCGAAGAGAATTGGGAAAAATAATGTGATTTTTCTTATGCCGAAGTTTAGAACGATGCGCATTGAGACTCCGCAGCTGGCGACTCACTTGCTCGCTCAGACTGGGGTGAATTACTTGACTCCGGTTGGGTCGTTTTTGAGGAAGACTAGTTTGGATGAATTGCCGCAACTATTGTCTGTCATTAAAGGGGATATGAATTTAGTGGGGCCTAGGCCCGCGCTTTTTAATCAGGATGATTTGAAGGAGCTCAGAACGAAGTATGATGTTCATACTATTGCTCCCGGGGTGACAGGGTGGGCGCAGATTAATGGGAGAGATGAATTATCGATTACGGATAAAGTGTTGTTTGATAAATATTATGTGGATAATCGAAGTATTGCTCTTGATGTGAAGATTCTTTTTTTGACGGTTTATAAAGTGGTGATGAGAGCGGATGTGAGTCATTGAAAATTATTTGAAGTCTGCTGGCACCTCATGCCGTTAGATTTTTAAAATCACGTTTATCAATTAACTCACCATGAACATATCGATGAATAATACTATTCATTAATGTTTGATAAGGCATACCTAATCTTTCGGCTTCAGTCTTAATATCAGCAAGATTATTTGCATCGACTTTTAAGGAAATCATTATTCTAGAGGCTTCTGGGTCGGTTCTAGGTTTACCCGGCCTTTTCTTCATATTTTTAAGATCGTAATTCTTTTTCATAAACTTGCCTTTCAAAAGTTGTGGCCTTTCTGGCTGAAATTATTCTAATAGTTTCTCCTCTGTCTCTTTCGCAGAAAACAACCAAGAGAATTCCTCTTGCTGGGTTCAATCCAATTCTCAAATAGCGATCTTCAAACTGAGAATTCTCTGGGTCTAAAAATTCAATAGCAAATGGATCCCCCCAAATTACCTGTGCCTCTTCAAATCTGACTCCATGCTTTTCAAAATTTAGACGAGATTTTTTTTGATCGCAGGTATAAATCATAACAAAATACCTCAAAGTATATACTTTGTAAACATAGTCAAAGTATTTTTTACTTGAGTTGCAAGATATATTGATAAATGAGATTTATAAGTAAAAAAAATTATTGGTTTTCAAACATGAAAATTAAAAAAAAGATTCCAATCATGTCAAATTTTAAATGCCTGGATTCTAAGTTGATTCTTATAAGAAAAAGATTATTACATATTGTTTATATTTGAAGTCTGCTGGCACTTTTTAGGCAGCTAGTTTTTTATACTTCCGTGCGTATTGTTTTAAAATTTCACGCATCAATGGTTGGTATTTTTTATTAAAAGAAACCGCTAGATTTTGAAAAAACTGGTAAGTTTCTACATCAATCTCTAAGGTGATCTTAACCTTTTCATCCTTTAAAAAAAGTTCATTAGGAGAAGGTAAGAAATCATTAATGATTTTTAAATCTTTGACATTTATTTTTTGATCTTTCTCAAATTTATTTGAATATTTTATTTTTTTCTTCATAAAGTTTCTTTCCATTTCTCCAAAAGCCAGCACCAATTATTCTGATTTGATTCCCTCTAACTGTAAAACGGACAGTTAAGATTTGCTGTCCTACTTTCCTTATGCAGAAAAATCTATCTTCATCTCTTGAATTTTTATCATCATTTAAAATCAATCTTTTATTATCACTAAATACTTTTGAAGCTTTAAAAAAATCTACCCCATGCTTTGCTATGTTATTAAGTTCTTTATCATGGTGCCAGATAAACAATCCATATTCTACATTCATAGATTAGTATTTATATGTATAATTATCCATATAATTTCTCCTTTACAGACTATTGCTAACTTTTGAAGAAATTTAAATTTGTAACTGACTGAATACTTTGGACAAAAAATGGAAAAAGATAGTAATTTTATGAAAGAGTATCAAAAACTAATGAGGTCATTTCAATTTGCTTGATTTTTAAGTAATTCACCAAGTCTGCTGGCACCTGCATCCGTTTAACCAGACTTTTTTTTGAAATAAGTTTCAGCTTTTTTTTCAAGCTTAAGCACATCATCTGATTTTTTCACATGGCCATTAGGATATAATATATCAGAGGGATGAACTTTGAATATTGCTGAAAATATTTCAGCATAATAAGAAGTCATGGGTGTGCGATCGTTTTCCAGGGCACTTAAGTTCGTTCGCTGAATACCAGTAAGTTCAGCTAGCTCATCCTGAGATAAGCGCTTTTTAATTCTAAGTCCTTTCAAAACTTCCCCAGAGGATAAATCCTCTTCAAGAAGATTCTCTAGCACTTTTCTCATCTC
>CAZFSQ010000406.1:0-2648 GCA_964521975.1 uncultured Oligoflexales bacterium
CAAGGTTTAACTTTTGATGATGTTTTACTTGTCCCTCACTACTCAGAAATTCTACCGAATGAGACGCGTCATGAGACGATGCTTTCACGTAACATTAAATTAAATATACCTCTGATTTCAGCCGCGATGGATTCCGTAACAGAATCTGAAACCGCAATCGCAATGGCACAAAATGGTGGCATTGGTTTTGTTCATAAGAATCTTTCAGCAGAAGATCAAGCCCATCAGGTTCGTCGTGTTAAAAAAAGTGAGTCGGGAATGGTGCAAAATCCCATCACTGTACAACCCTCACAATCTGTATGGGAAGTGTCACAACTCATGATCCAACATCAAATTTCGGGATTGCCTGTTGTGGATCACGGAAAATTAGTCGGCATTGTTACTGGACGCGATATTCGTTTTGAAAAACTCGATGAACGACCTGTCTCTAGCATCATGACCCAAGATGTCATCACCGTAAAAAAAAATACCACAACAGAACACGCTATTGTCATTGTACATAAGCACCGCATTGAAAAGTTACCCGTCATAGATGATGATGGAAAAACTTTGATCGGCATGTTCACCATTAAAGACATAGAAAAAGCTAGAAAGTTTCCAAGTGCGGCAAAAGATTCATCCGGGCGATTGATTGTCGGTGGGGCCGTAGGAACTTCGGAGGGAGAGCTTGAACGCTGTGAGGCATTACTCACCGCAGGGGCAGATGTGATCGTTGTTGATACAGCTCACGGTCATTCTAAGGGAGTGATCAACGCAGTAAAAAAAATTAAATCTAATTTCAAAAAATTTAGTTTTGATATCATCGCAGGCAATGTGGCTTCGGAGGAAGGAGCTTTAGCTCTCATTGAAGCAGGAGTTGATGCTGTAAAAGTTGGAATTGGCCCCGGAAGTATCTGCACAACTCGTATTATCGCTGGCGTTGGCGTTCCACAACTGAGTGCCATTTTTTCTTGTGCTATTTCTTGTAAAAAGCACCATGTTCCTTTAATTGCTGATGGTGGAATTAAATTTAGTGGTGACATTGTTAAAGCCCTAGCCAGCGGTGCCTCCACGGTGATGATCGGAAATTTATTTGCCGGAACAGAAGAAGCCCCCGGTGAACTTGTAATTTATCAGGGTAAAACCTATAAAGTATATCGCGGTATGGGGAGCATCGGAGCCATGAAAAAAGGCAGCAAAGATCGTTATTTTCAATCAGAGAACCAAGAAAATAAATTAGTTCCTGAAGGAATTGAAGGCCGTGTTGCTTATCGTGGGCCAATTAGCAATGTCATTTTTCAAATGGTTGGCGGGCTTAAGCAAGCCATGGGATATTTAGGAGCCAAAGACTTAAAAACCTTGCAAGAACATGCTCATTTTGTTCAAATTAGTTCTGCCGGGCTTAAAGAGAGCCATGTTCACAATGTTTATATCAGTCGTGAGGCCCCCAATTATCAACTTGATTGAAAAAAATGATGCCTATTTTTGTTTACCAAGTTGGTATTCATTTCTTCAATCATCTTTTCCCGAATATTTTAGATCCTTCCATCATGAATTAATCATTGCTGTTCAACAGATTCAAAATCAATTATTTTTTTCTTCGCATAATGTTTCTGATGAATTTCCAATATCAATTCAATCAAATGATCCTATTTTTTCAACTTTTTTAAGAAATTTTTTCAGCTTTCGTTATCTAAAAAAAAACACTGGTAAATATACTTTCATCGAATCTCAATCCTTTTTCACTGATGAAAAATGGATTGAGCATGACGGTGGAAATTTTGAAATTCAGCTCAAACTTTGCCCATATTATGGGACTGAATTTTTTGTGGGTATTTTTGATCATCATTTGGATCTTGTGAGAAAAATTTATAACAAACCTATTTTGCAAGAATCTGAGTTAAAATCATCTCCTTTATTTTGTTATCCAAGTTTATGGCATGATTTAAACGACGAAGAAAAATTTATTTTTTTACGATTTCAGCAAAATAAAAAGTGGATTCATCTTGCTGAGGGTTATGCTGTTTTGTGGAATGATTTATTTGCATCAGGGGATTTCACATCGCAATTAAAATCGCTTCTAACATTGTCCGAAAAATTAAAAGAGCACGGTATTATTTTTTCATTCGAGACAACTCAAGCGTTATTTTTTGATAACATTTTTGAAAAAAATTATGGCCCATGGATTTTGTGGCAAAAAAATTCTTCCTATCAAAATGAGCAAAAACTTTTAGAGCAATATCTTGATCACTTCCATCGCTATCTTTTAAACTCTAATTGGAATCACCATCTACACACAATTTTTAAAAAATTTTCCGAATGGGGAAATCATCAAAAAGATTTCATAGATGAGTGGACAAAATTAATTGAATTGTCTGAAGAATTGAGCAAACGAAACATTAAACAGTTTATTTATTCTGAAAAGATAAATCGTATTTATTCTCTTCCACTTTTATTTCTTGAATGGAAAATATGTCAAAATTGGAATGATTTATTTTCAGATTTCTTTAAGAACGAAAATTTTGAAAATTTTTGTCGGTTTGTAAATGAAAATGATGCAGCACAAAAATTTATTTTTTCGATGGAGTGGGATTTAACAAACGTTAAAAATATTGAACCTGATGTAGAAGCTCCCCAAGCACTCGAACCTTCGGTGCTCGCTAGTGATG
>CAZFSQ010000407.1:0-2605 GCA_964521975.1 uncultured Oligoflexales bacterium
AAGCATTTTTTTTTTCTAATTTAAAGCCAACACTTATTTTTATTCAAGTTTTTACCTAAAAATGCCGATAAGCATTTATTATGAACGTAATTACACTTATCGGAGGCGATATGAAAAGAGCCGTTTTGTTTTTAATGCTCGTGACTATTATTTCTTGTGAAACAAGTAATACATCAAGTAGAAAATTGAGAGGAAAAACAAACTATCAAAATCTAGGTGCAGTTGATAATACCGCATCACCCGTTCCTTCAACCGATCCAAATAATAAATCTATTACATTAAATCAGCCAATTTTTGAAAGCGGTTCAACTGTATTACCTGTGGTGCAAACAGCAACTGATATTATTCAGAAAACAGCTTCACCATCACCTTCTGTTCAATATATTTATGCGAATAAAAAGTCAGACAATATCATCGCTAAAAAACAAACCAACCATAAATTCGACTTAACACAAATTTGTTCTAACTATTTAACGACGCAGCTAGGAACAAATTTGGTTACTTCAAAAAATGGAATTGTAGTTAAACTTTTTAGTATAGAAAATAAGTCGAATCAAATTATTTCTTCTGACGCTTTAGCAATGAAAAATAATTTGATTGATCATGGTTCTTTGGATATTTCTTTGAGCGGTATTCCTGATGGAAAATATTTTATTGGAGTATGTGACGAAAAAATTTCTCAAAGTTGTGAATTTGTTAAACCAGCCGATGGTAAATCTATTTCATTGGAAGCATATTTAAAAGCAAATAAGAAAAATAAAAATAATCCTTTGGGACTTTCGACGGATGCTATTGAAGTTAAGAATGAAGAATTAGTTGGGAATCTTCCAAAAGTAGAAATCATTTTTAACGCTAATAATCACGTTAAAATAAAAGGAGCAGACGTCGTCTGCGAAAAAAGAACGGCATCTCCTCTTGTTATCAACTTAAATGAAGGAAGAATAAAATATACATCACCTTCAGAGGGGATTTCTTTTGATATTCTTGGCGGTGGGGAAAAAAATCAAATTTCATGGCTCACGCAAGAACATAGTTATTTTCTTGTACTCGATAAAAATCATAATAGAAAAATTGAGAGTGTAAACGAACTTTTTGGAAATAATACAGTTGGCCCCGATGGAAAAAAAGCAGCGAATGGTTTTCTTGCTCTTAAAAAATATGACAGCAACTTGGATCGACAGATTACGATTGCCGATGATATTTATGATGATCTGAAACTGTGGACGGATTTTAATAAGAACTCCATCATGGAACAAGGTGAGTTTTTTACTCTTGCGGAAAAGAATATTAAATCTATTTCTCTTGAGTATATTGATGTAAGTGAGTTTGATGTGTATGGCAACGAAACAAAGCAGCGAGCTTATGTTGAACTTGATAGCGGGGTTAAAAAGATTGTTGTCGATACATGGTTTAGAATTGCTTATTGATTAGTGATAGTATCATTTGATACTACTAACTAATGGAAGAAATAACTCTTTATCACTATTGGCGAAGTTCATGCTCATGGCGAGTACGCTGGGCACTGGAAATTAAAAAAGCAAAATATAATTCTGTGACCGTGAATTTACTTACAGGAGAACAGCGTTCCCCTGAATTTTTGAAAAAAAATCCATTGGGCTTTGTTCCTTGTTTAAAAGTTGGCGATGCTTACTTTGCTGAATCAATGGCGATCATGGAATATCTTGAAGAAAAATTTCCTAAGAATCCCATATTACCATCTGATCCCAAAGAAAGAATGCTGGTCCGACAATTATCGCTGATGATTGTTAGTGGAACACAACCGTTGCAAAATCTTGAAGTACAAAAATTTTATTCTAGTGATCAAAAAGAACGCGAGCGAGGAATAAGACACTGGATTACTCGCGGGCTGTCGGCGTATGAAAAAATTGTGCAGAAATCAGCAGGATCATTTAGTGTGGGGGGCTCTGTCACCATGGCTGATTTGTGTTTAATCCCACAGTGCTACAATGCGTTGCGATTTAATGTGAGTTTGGATCAGTTTCCAAAAATTAAACAAATTTATCATAATTCTCTTAAAGATGAATCCTGTGATCGAGCGGCTCCGCACAATCAACCAGGAGCAGAGAAGTAATTAGGTTTTTATTTCTACTTCACAAATTTTCTTCAACTTCAAATAAGCACTGTGTAAATTTTTAAATCGACTTTCTTCGCCGCCATTCAAATCAGGGTGAAATTTTTTAGCCAATTCGTGATATCGTTTTCTGAGGTCATTCATAGGGGGAATCGTTTGGAAACCTAAAAATGCTAGAGCACGTTTTTCGTCGAGAGTGAGTGGATAAGAGGATGTTTCGCTTTTATGAGATTGTCGGCGTTTTTGAAATTCTTCCCTAATTTTTTGAGCATTGAATTGAGAGCCTGTCGTTGTTTTTTTCTTAAGCAGATCTTTTTCTAAATAATTCCAAAACTTTTGCGATGCGTCCCATAACAATTGATAACAAGAATCAAGTAGCGAAGAAATTTCGCGGTATTCATCTTGAACATTCAGCAAAAAAATAGTGAAGGTTTTGCTTTGTAAATGAGGAGGAATTTTTTCAAGTAGTTGGTCGATGGTTATTCCTTTTTCAAAACTGTCGAGTGAATAAAT
>CAZFSQ010000408.1:0-2603 GCA_964521975.1 uncultured Oligoflexales bacterium
GCCAGGGATTTTCGATTGTTGCGCCTTCGACTGTTTTTTTGCCAAATGCGGAATAACGCACCCATTGAGGGATTGATCCATCGGTTTTTTGCAAGGCGCAGATATTTCCGCGATGATCTTGGATAGGGTAAAATTGCTCTTTTTCTAATTCAATGGCAAAAGTGATCTCTTGTTCAGGATGTATCAAGCGAAACTCGTTAATTTTTTTATTGAATTGACTGCCAATTTCTTGATTTCCTTGATAGAGAAGTTTTTTTGTCCCTTGGGAATCGGTGATTTCGAGGCATCTATTCATGGCATCATAAAGAAGAGTCGTCCGACTCCCCTCTTTTTCGATTGCAACCAGCCGATCTAAGGCGTCATAGGTATAGGTGATAGCTGGATTTGATTGCGCTGTCAAATTGCCATTCAGATCATAGGAAAAGGTGGATTTGCTGTTATTGATTACTTGATTTAACGTGTTAATGGTATGGCTTATATGATTTTTTTTCAGGCAATTTCCCAGAGAATCATACTCAAATTTTGCTTCTGCCTCTCTTGTTAAGTGATTGAACCGATCATAGGCAAATAGCTCTGAAATGTTTCCGCTGGGATCTTTTCCACTCATCTTGATCAGGTTTCCTAACGAATCAAATTCTTCATTCTTGGATTCCCAAAGGAGAGTTTTGATAGCGGTCTGCCTTCCTAGCTTATCATAGGTATAAAAAATGTTTCCGGCTGGTGATTGGCTTTCAAGAAGATGTCCTTGCCAGTCATATGAGAGGCACTTGATTTCATAGGTTAATTCACCGGAGGAATCATTGCGCTGAATTTTTTTTAAACGATAGGCATCGTAGTCATAAACCACTGTTGAATTATCCGGAAGGGTCATTTTGAGGGGACGATCAAAAGAATCGTAGGCATATTTTATGATGCTTTCTTGGTTTAGTTGTTCTTCTTCTAATCTACCATAGGAGTCAAATAGCCGATTTTGAGTTGTTTTGTGGACTTGATCATCAATTTGTATGAGGTTATCATGCAAATCATAAACATAGAGATAATCTACAGTGCCGTCTGATGAGCTAAGCCGTTGGAGCCTACCGAAAGAATCGTAGAAGCGAGTAATGCTCACTCCATCCGGCTTCACTTTTTTTTCCAGCCGACCCATTGTATCATATGTGAAGGTTGTTTTTTTTCCTGCCGGCATTTCTATTTCTGATTCAATCAACCCTCGATTATTATAGGTGCGGCAAATGGAATATTCCCGGATGTTTTTTCCCTCTCCCATCACTTGAGTTTGATGTTTTGTTAATTGCCCTGCCAGGTCGTAATCGAAGATTTCGGACGAGAACTTTTGTTTATCCAGCCAATGCTCTTTTTTTGCGGTTTGGTAATAAATATTATCCTCTTCTTTTATGGGGCGCCCTTTTGGATCGAAAATGTTTCTTGATTGAACTTTTTGATTTAATTCATTTTTGACCTGATGATCGTATTGATATGTCGTGCGGTGCTCATAGGAATCTTCATGGTAACAGGGTGTACCGTCTGAATAAAATTTGGCTTGATAATGAGAGGTTTGTTCAGCCGATTGCCAAACAGTTTTTTTTATTTCATTCCCGTGAATATCATATTCAAATTCCTGTTTTGCATAGTAATTGCCGAGAATATCTTTCGAGATTTTGGCAATTGGGCGGTCAAGCCAATCATACTCTGTTATTTCTTGACGGCCCTCTTGCTCCTTTTTTATAAGGCGGTCAAAATCATCGTATGTATACTCAATTGTTTTCAAATCGCCGATGGTTTCTTTGATTTTACGGCCTGCTCCATCATACTCATACAGGGTGGTCAGACCCATGCTGTCTTGCTTAGATTGAAGAAGGGTTCCTTTGTAATGATATTTTTCCTCTTTGATGGTTTCCCCTTTTTTGTCCAAATATTTTTCTTCTGTGAGCTGTCCATTGGGATCATAGGAATAGGCGATGGAGGCGCCATCTGGATGGATTTTCTTTTTTAACCATCCACATGGATAATAGGTAAATTTTTCTTCAGCCCCGTCTGGATGGGTGATTTTAATAGGGCTTCCGTATGCGTTATAGGAATAGGTTGTTATATGCCCACGTTCATCTTGTTTGGTTGTCATTTGATTTAAGATGTTATATGCTTTTGTGATTGTGGGTGCTGAGAGTTTTCCTGAGGGATCTTTTGTTTGCGGTTTAACTATTTGAATTTCATTCCCCAGCCGATCATATTTGTAGCTTGTCTCCTGTCCATAATGATCTTTTTGGGTGATGAGTTGATCTAAAGCATTATACGTGTAATTGGAGGTGAAGGTCTCCCCATTGTCATGGGTTTCTGTTTTTTTAATTAACCGATTTCCTAAATCATACTCAAAGGAGGTTTTTTTTCCTGATCCGATGAGTTCTTCTACGATTTTATTATTGCTCTCATCGTATTCATACTTTGTGATATCTCCTAGAGCATTGCTTTCTTCTATTAGCCTCAATCTGTTGTCATATTTTTTTGTGATGGTAAAGCAAAGGTTTCCTTGGGCGTCGTTAAATTTTCGTTCAATTTCACACCCTTTTTCATCATAGGAGAGAACAATTTCTTTCTTTTTTATTTCC
>CAZFSQ010000409.1:0-2602 GCA_964521975.1 uncultured Oligoflexales bacterium
GTTAGAACCTTTATTTTTAGAAACACAATCATATTTCCCTGATGATGGTAGATTTCCTTTTCTCACATATAAATCTGCATCCGATGATTCACCTGCAATTTTAAAGTTAAGGCCATAAGTACCCTCTGGAACGGAAACTTTAAAATACTTAAATGTAAAAGGAACACTCTCTGTTAAATAATAAACTTCTTCCCCGTTATGCAAATTCCGCAAATTAAATAAATTGAGTTCAAGTGTATTTAATAACTCATCGCCTTGATGAGCCAAAATTTTTATCTTTTGTTTTCCTAGAAATATATTCTCACTTGCTCGTAAAACCAAAAAAGCTCCATGCACATTATTAGGGACGATGTATGGTGTAAATTTAGCGGTAACGCCTTCGGGTAAACTTTCAACAGATAATTTAATTTTATTAAGTGCCACTTGTTTTTTTAAATCTATTTTAACAATAACATCTTCACCTGATTTTAATAAAACATCATCATCTTGTGCTTGCATAACCAACCGACAGTTCACCCCCACCTCGTTCCAAGAATCTAAAATATCTTCCACATCATTTTCGGAATATTCTAAAAATCTAGCCGCATCAACCGTCCCCATACAGCCCTCAGCAAATTTAGATTGGGATGTCCAAAAATATTCATTTGCTTTATAGAAAACTTTAGCAGCTTTAAGCACACCTTCTTTGGTTCCTTCTCCCTCAGGATCGCCTCCTGTTGAAAATCTTTTTGCCATGCGACAAAATGTTTTGTTCACTACACCGCTTGAGTAATGAACATCCAAACCCTCTTCATAATCTTTTACATGATCAATCGACTCTTTATCCATTGTTGGGTTACACATATCTCGCAAAGCGATCATATTTAACTCAGGTTTCACGATGTCTTCGCCCACTAAAAAATCAGCCTTCTCTGGATTAAAAAACCATTCCGCCGTTGCTCCAGCAATATCGGAGAATGCTTCATTCATCCCACCTGACTCACCGCTATAAATCAACGCCGAATGAAATTGTGTGAACCCGTGATTAATTTCATGAGACACCACATCTATGGAATTGGAAAATGGATAAAAATATACATCCCCATCACCATAGGTCATGCTGCTCCCATCCCAAAAAGCATTTTCATAATTATATCCATAATGAACTCGGCTTATAATTTTAAAGTCTTTGTTATTAATCGAACGATAACCTAAATCTTTTAGCATTTGGAGAGTCACTTCAGTATAACCGTGAGCATCGTTGATTGCAGGATCACCAAAATTGACTAATTCTTTATGACTTGCAATTGTTCCATCACTGTAACTACTATTTTTCATATCATTGGTTTGCATATGTGATGTATCCATCTCATATTCATTACCATCAAACGCAACATCCAAGGCTTCTTTCCATTCATGATTAAAAATTTCATTCCCACCCATACCACTCGCCTGCTCAATTGTTTGCAATGAATTATAATTTCCTAACAACCCACCTTTTTCGGAGTCAATAAAATAAGTCCAATGTGATAATTTTCGATTCTCTTGTTGAGGAATAAAAAACTCAATTTTCCATGCTAAAAAATAATTTTTTTGATCACGAGTGTATAAAACCAAATTTTGTTTTTCACTTTCATACGTCATTTCATTTCTATTAATTTTAAAACTTTTTGCATCATGTAACTTTGCTAATTCCAAGGCTTCTGTCCCGCTCACCTTTGGCTCTACATCTATCTTTTGTTCGTCAATATCTGAAAGTAATTTACCCGAATATGTTGGGGGCATATTTTCTTGTTGATGAATAACAATATCGCCGCCCCAAATAGGAATGCCCTTATAATATTGTTGTACTCGCTTATGGCTTGTTTCTAATTTTGGAACTTGCCCCAATCCAAAAAGTGATGAATAAAAATCTTCTGGTGTTTTTGATGAAAGAATTTTTTGATGCTCATTCCCGCAACTAAAAAAATTAAAAAATGCTATGAACATCCCTGTCTTTAGAACATTTCTCATGCACAATCCTCCCCATCCCTAGGTTTTTATTTTTAGGCCGCTAAATTTGATTTCGTTGGAATTGATGTAATCCCTCTCTCATTTTTTTGTTTGTTCGCTTCGGTAGTTTCTCGTTCAAATTCTTTTTCACCCGTTGCGTCTTCAAGTTTGCGAGACCGCATCATGGCATTGAAACCAGAAATTCCCGCCACAATTAAACTGAATAACGCTACAAAATAAAATGCAGGATGCCATGCTCCACCTAAGAGCAAAAAGAAAACGCTTGAGATACCAGTGACAATGGCATTGACCCAAATTTTATCCTTATGAATGAGAGCCAATTCACTCTTTAGAACTCCCTTACCAAATCCATCGAGAATAAGATTTTTTTCTTTCGGACGATAAAAATGTTTGAAAGAGTTTCTTGGGTGATACACATAGCGTGCGTGCCAGAAGGGTAAATGAATCAACTGAATCCCGGCTATTTCCAATTCTGTACGAATATCCAATAAAAAATCCAAATCAAGTTTGGCGAGTTTGGTATGATAATTTTTAACATGATCTTGTGCTCGTCGTAATGCTTCATGCTCATCGACTTGCACACCTAAAATAGGAAGTCCGTTAGCATATT
>CAZFSQ010000410.1:0-2587 GCA_964521975.1 uncultured Oligoflexales bacterium
CATCCACATGTGCGGTTGCCAGCAGATTCAAAGAGAGTTGTGCAAGAAATACATTGGCGAACTTTAATTCGGATGGGGGAAAGGTTAGCAAGTTTTCTTGCGTGATTTTTAAGTTCAATATCTTTAACGACGGAAGGTGGAAGCCTTTTAACTTTATGCAAACTGATCTCTCGAGTAGGATAAATAGCCATACGTTTACCTCGCTTGGGTTTTGAAAAAGGTTAATATTACAAAAGCGACTCATTATAACATGAATTTTATAAAAAGTGTGCAAAAGGCTAATTTCTATATAAGGTTTCAAGCACTTACCGTTTTGGTGGTGGGGGTATTATGGTCATGCGTTTTTTTGAAAACACCAACCAATGAATCTAAAGAGTCGAATGAAAATTTAAACCTAACTTCTGCAAATGATGCAGGTGAAGCTAATAAAAAACAAATTTCTTTATCGGGGGAGTTTTTAATTTCTACACCGATTATTAAATCGACCGTGGAAAAGTTTTCTCATTTAAAATCTTTTGAAGGACATTTACTTTTAGGCGATCAAGAACATCATCTGGTGATTGCTGGGATACCGTTTCAAAAACCTGTTATTGAATTTAATCCTCTTGTGTTGGCTTATTTTGCTTTGGATCAAAAACAGAAAATTTTTTATCCCTTATCTCTGAGTCCTGGGATTTATTTTAAAAAAGATGCAGAAGATGTAAAAAATTTTCAGCAACTTTTTCCGATTGGCTATGAAAATAAAATTAATCCAGAAAATGATATTTCGGAGCTTAAAATCTATCTTGGTAAAAATTTAATCAAGTCGCAGCCTCTTGCCTTTATCCAGTTAACCTATTTTTCTAAGCTAAAGTTTTTTCAAGTCAGTATGGAGGAGATGAACAATGCCAATAAGAAAAATAAATCCGTGTGGCGGTTTTTAATTATAGATGAAAATCCATTGCTGCAAGTTGCTGGAAAGAGTTCAGGCTATTCGACGCACACTTTTTTTAGAGAAGAAAAAACAGTCGCTATGGGATTGCTAGAGAAAAAAGAAGTGAAATCTCTTAGTCCAATGAGCTGGGAGTTGGATATATCCGACAGTGAAAAAAGAAAATTATTTTTAATGGCATTTGACCATGAAGCAGTTGCGAGTATGGATTGGATCATGTCGCAAATGATGGCCTGTGAATTAAATATAGATTGCCTACAAAATAAGAAGGCATCTTTTCTTGAAATTAAAAATAAAGATATGGACGTAGAAGGAATGTTTTTATTTGATGGGAAAAAAGAATTAAAAAGTTATTTGCCGAGCGGTTTTACAGAAACTTTAAATGTGAAACTTCTCTCTGAGAATGAATATTATGTTGCGAGAAAGCCTGTACTTAATAATGAGGAAGATGGAAAAAAAGTATTCAAATTTGATTTTAAGGAAACAGATAGGATTCATTTAAATCCACTGCCTGATGCCTCGTTAGAAATGCATTTGATGAATGTTCCAAAATTGCCACCTCCTGCAAATATTTTTTTAAAAATAGAACCCATTGAAGATGAAGATTATATCCAATGGATGATGAAGCCATTTCAATTTAAAAATTTAGTGAACAAAGAAAATAGTTTCTATGAGTTGAAAGTTTTAAGTGATCAGGTTCAAATTCCTGAGGGAAAATATAAAATATTTTTTCATCTTCCGTTTTATGGTTATATATGTGAAAAAATTTATGATCTAAATTTAGAGAAAGACGCCTCCCCTGTTTTTGGGTGTAGTAAAGAAGAATTTGAAGTTAGTAAAAGTAACTGGGAGTGGCTGGGGGATTTATCTGAAAAGGTTTATTACCCAGAAAAAAAACTGCATGACCTTCAATATTTTTATTTAGAAGATAAAAGTAGGCGGTACTCAATCGCTCTGTTGGGAAATTTTCAACGAGAGATTGACTTATTGGAGAGAATCAAAAAAACAACGGAGTTAGATCTTAAAAAATTGAAAAGCCTTGGAAAAGATATTCAAGGGAAAGCGTGGATGATTCTTAAATGTCCTGGAGTAGAAACAACGCTTGATGAGGTTAGTTTTTTACTCAACCAAGTCAATTGGGACGGGGTGGAATATTATAACTGTGGTCATGAATTGGTAAGAAAAAATATGATTTCATTTATTCAAAAAAAACAGCAAAAAATAAAAACACCGCTGCTGCTTTTTCCTAAAATAAATTCTAACAATTATTTTAATAATGAACTTGGAGATTCTCCGGCGTGGCTTTCTTTGGAGATTAAAAATTTAAAACAGCCGCATATTGTTAGTTTGATGGGTGGAATTATTTTTTCTCAGGAGATTAAGAAAAGTATTATTAAAAATAAAGAGGTGTTTGAGTTTGATTTGAAAGTGTTGGCAGAAAAGGGAGTGTGGCCAAAAATTCTCCGCATAGAGACAGAGAAAGGATTTTTAAAGGAACTTGATATTCAAAAAATGTTTGAAAGTGCTCCGGGAAGAGCACTTAATTTACCTCTCAAAATTTCTCTATCATCCAATACAAAATTTATTCGATTTGAATTATTGGGGCATATTGGGGATTCTTTTGATAAAGAAGAGTTCGGAGTGCCTTTAGATAAT
>CAZFSQ010000411.1:0-2585 GCA_964521975.1 uncultured Oligoflexales bacterium
ATCACTCACCTCATCAATCTTGAATGCGGGTGATAATTTTTCTACCTATACAAAAGTAAACGATAAGAAAACTTGTCAGTTCAAAGAAATTAAAGGCACTGACCAAACCCCAGAATCATGCGAATATCTCTGCGATGGACCGACGGCTAATATCAAAACGAAACTCCTCTCTTGCTATGATTACGAACATCTTTTTTTCCAAATTGATAATAAATGGTTCAGTACTTGGGATGCCATGACAAAAGTTGGCGGGATGGCAGGTTTGGGAAATAAAGAAGGACTCATCGAATGGGTCTTTAAAAATAAAGACATGACCAAAAGAGAAAATCTCGAAGGATTGATTGTAAGATTTAACGGAATTGATCAAAACAGCAAAACTCAAAATGCCTTAGCCGTTTTTGAAATAGGTAAGAAAAATATTTGTTGGAAAGGGAATTTTGCAGATAACACCAAAGCGAGACTTGCCCTTAATAATGAAAAATGCAAAGAAGAGTTATCCCCGGCCAAGGACCAATAACACGGATCCTAAAATGGCCACGAGCACTCCCCAACTTTCAATGCTTAAAAAGAAAAAAGAATGCCCCCCTATGACTTTAAATTTTTGAAAACTTAAGAGCTTTTCCTTTGGCACATTGATCTTCCTTCCGGAGAACCAATAAAAGATCGCTAGTGGATAAAAGTAAGATAATGCGAAAACCCCGTTCGGACTTTTAAGTAAGTTTAAGTAACCTAATAGAAAAAAGTGCATTAATCCTAAAATTGGAACCAAGACTCCATAGCCTGACCATATAATCATCACAACCTCAAATACAATTAAATCAATAATTGAAATTTACACAGCGATTCATTTTTATATTATAATTATTAAAAAATTATTCTCCTTTTACAAATGAGTAGCGATGAAATTAAATTCTTTTTTCCAGCTTATGTTATTTTTCATATTTTTTTCATGTTCGAGTCAAAATCAAAAAGCCGAGGATCCATGCTCTCTTGAACCTAATTTACAAAACCTAACCCTGTGCCACGATAAAGCTTTTAATTCATTTAACAAGAACCCAGAAGATTCAATTAAAACTTTTGAAAAATTATGCCTAAAGAATTCGCTTGCAAGAGCCTGCTCCAACCTAGCTTATTTTTTTGAAAATCCCAAAGGCTCTCTCGTGCGAAACCAAAAACAAAGTTTCGATTATTATTCTAAAGCTTGTGACTTAAAAGATGGCGTCGCTTGTCACAACTTAGCCAATATTTATATCCAAGGCTTAAATGGAAACCCGATTGATTTGAACTTAGCCGTGTCCTTGCTGCAAAAAAGTTGTGAATACAACTATGCAAGTGCTTGTTATAGACTGGCAATCATCAAATCCAATGGCAAACTTCTTCCGAATCATCCTAAAGATGTCACTGCATTTATGAAAAAAGGATGTGAGCTGGGAGATGTTATAAGTTGTCATGATCTTGCCTATCGATACATCGGCGGTGAAGGTGTGGAGGTTAATAATCGTTATGCGATGGAGCTTTTAAAATTTTCATGTGACAACAACTTCGCCCGGGGATGTAGCTCACTGGGCTCATTTTTTATGATGGGAGATATTACTGAGGTGAATTATCCAGAGGCCTTGAGGCTACTTCAAAAAGCTTGTTCACTTGATGAAGCATCAGCTTGTACGAACTTAGGCTATATGTATGAAATGGGAAAAGGAATTAAAATTGATTTAGAACTTGCTGCTAAATATTCTGAGCAAGCCTGCCGTCTCGGTGATGCTTTTGGATGCGGCAATTTAGGTAATTTATACGCAAGAGGAATGGGTGTTGAAAAAAATGAAAAGACTGCCCTTCCATTGCTATCAAAAGGATGCTCTGAGAAAAATGCTGAATCTTGCCGCTATTTGGCCCAATTTCACGCAAAGGGCCTTGGAGGGTTACCGAAAGTTTTATCAACTTCACTATTCTACAAAAAGTTGGCCTGCGAGTACGGAGATAAGGAGTCTTGTGAACAAATGAGTCAACAAATGAGCACACTTTGTCATAAAGATGAGCTGATTTCATTTT
Source organism: uncultured Oligoflexales bacterium (assembly GCA_964521975.1). Taxonomy (GTDB): domain Bacteria; phylum Bdellovibrionota_B; class Oligoflexia; order Oligoflexales; family CAZFSQ01; genus CAZFSQ01. The sequence continues at coordinate 2,050 of CAZFSQ010000411.1, forward strand.
CATGCAATGTGGATAAAGTTCAAAACTTATCCCTTTGCTTATCGAAGAATAAAGAAAAAAAACACCTACTGACCTATCGCTTTGGTAAAAAAAGATTGAGTGAGCAAGTCTCATTTAGAAAAAACTTTAAAGTAAAAATTGAAAAATTAGGTTTAAATGAAAAATATGAACTCACTTTTATTGATCAATATAAACCTTATAAAATAACTGAGCTTATTTCAAAGAGCAGCGATCCCGTCACGAGAAAAATACAAATTGAACTTAGCTATAAAGATAATAGTTTTATGTATGAATGTTTATTTCCAATAAAAGGGTCAATTAGTGATCAAAACATTTTAGATGCACTAAATGTTAATTAGATAAATCTATTCCTTCAGTTTCTTTCTTCGGAAAGTATTCTTCGAAAATAATTGGAATAATTCCATACATCATCGATGCGAGTAGAGGGCCTACGAATAATCCTGGTAGCCCAAATGCGACCACCCCACCGATGACGGCTAAAAAACCAATGAAGGCCGGCACTTCCACTTCCCCTA
>CAZFSQ010000412.1:0-2584 GCA_964521975.1 uncultured Oligoflexales bacterium
AGATATATCGAAGCAAGACGACGGTTTTTAAGTATTTTTATCCCGAATTGGCGTTAAGAATTATGGCATAAGTATGGTTAAAAAAGAAAACAACAGAGCTTGAAAACGTTGAAAATAAAGGATAGTTGATATATTGATTTTTAAGTTGGGTTATCGACTTTTGTTTGTAAATTACCATAGATTGCTATTTACTGCCCATACCACCATCTTTGTCACCCCTTTCTCTTTTTATCCTCTCTTCTTCTATTCTTTCAACGAAAGATTTACCCGCTTTCTCATCCTTGTCAGAGGATGTTATAGCAACATCCATAGGTTTTTCTGGTCGCGTCAAAATTGCTGAAGAGCATGGTAAAACCATAGCATCTTCCAAAGCAAATTTATTGAATAATGGTTCAGGCAAGGTAAGAAATTGTACTCCTCCTTCTGTAAACGAGAATATTGCGGTTGATTTATCTATACTAGTACCGACAAGCGAAGATCTAAGTCTACTAATTAACCCACAGCGTTTTACAGCTTCACTGGTGGTCTTATCGGAATGTCTCTCAAAATCTATAATACTATCAGGATTGATGCATCTCAAATCTTTTGATAAAAACTCTCCCAACATCTGACGCATATCACCTCCCTTAAATCCTTCATCTTGTTCATCACCGCCTTTAAAAATACTACTCCCACTAGCCATGCCAATGAGTTCAGTTCTAATACCTTTGTCATCTATATCAGGAAAAGTTTCTCTTATTCTCCTCATCATATCGTCATCTTCTCCGTTATAGTGAGGCAATAAAGTTCCAAAACTATCATCTCCACTAAAAACTCTAAGAATGGGTACGCGACAATAAACTAAACTACCTGCTCTGTAGCAAACCTGACTTCCTGGACTCACAAGAGCTGCTTCTGTTGCAGGAATATTTAAAGAGGCAATAAGATGTTTTCCTCCTGTTATCAATTGTTGTAGTACACCTTTTCTACTCATATGTTAAAAATTAAAATTAGTAATAAAAACCATCTAGGCTAGACTGCAAAAAATAATATTATTAATTGTCCAGTCCCATTGAATAATGGTATGGATTCCGATAAAAAACTTTTGATGTTTTTTATACTCCTTACATAAAAACTCAAATGGTGTTTTGAAGTTAATTGATTTTAACTTTTTTGTAAAATTATATGCAAGAATAAGTTGATTTAATGAGATTCCAATTGTTCTAAGAGTTTTTTTGGGACCTTTTGGTTTGAGTGGAATTTTTCAGGATGGATTAATTAGTTCATAAAACCATATCAAATTTTATCCTGAAAGAAATTTTTTTAGATGAAAAAGTAAATTTTTAGATTAGAATTTTTTATATTAAAGTCTCATAAATCAAAACTTAAATTAAAATTGCTAAAACAACTTCTTGTTCAAAATATTGTTTTAATCGACAAAACTGAAATTGAATTTTCATCTGGTCTTTGCATTTTAAGTGGAGAAACCGGTTCAGGAAAATCGATTTTGCTTGATGCTCTTGGCTTAGCAATTGGCTTTCGCTCTAATTTACGCTTAATTGGAAATAATGAAAATAAAGCTTCAGTATCTGCAGAATTTGATATTTCACAAAATCCACTTTGCAAAGAAATTCTACGAGAGAATGATTTAACCGATAATGAAAATTCTAACCTGCTTAGAATTCGGCGCTCAATTCAAGAAAACTCATCTTCCAAAGCCTATGTTAATGATATTGCAATTGGCATAAATTTATTGTCAAAAATTGGTGAGTCTTTGATTGAAATTCATGGTCAACACGACCAAAGAGGATTACTTAATCCAAACGCGCACATGCAGATTCTAGATGAGTTTGCTCAAAATCAAAATCTCTTAAAATCTCTCAAAAAAACTTATGATCAATTAAAAGAAGTTAATGAAAAAATTACTGAAATAAAATCCAAAAAAGAACAAGCGCAAAGAGAAAAAGATTATTTAGAACATGTGGTTTTGGAGCTTGAAAATGCTAGAGTGAAGCCCGATGAAGAAAATCAACTAATCACAAAAAGAAATCAAATTAATGGCAGTGAAAAACTTTCTAATTTTTTATCAGAATTTAAATCAAATTTGCTCGAAGCTAATTCACAACTTATTTCGTCACAAAAAATTCTAATTCGAAATCAAAATATAATTAATAATTTTTTAGAAAATGAAAAAGAAAATTTTGAAAAATTAAGCGAAAAAATTGATCAGCAAAATATTGAATTAGACTCAGCAATATCAAGCATTGAAATCATTTTGAGAAATTTAAATAATAATCAGGATAATCTGGAAGAAATTGAAGAAAGGCTTTTTTTAATCAGAAGCCTAGCACGGAAATTTAACACCACTATTGAACAACTTCCGCAAGTTATCTTCGATGCCGTAGAAAAATTGAAATTATTAAATAACGAAAAAGAATTGACCGCTGAATTAGAAAAAAAACTCTCCTTTCTTACCAAGGAATATAAAAAAACTGCTGATGAATTGAGTCAAAAACGCAAAAAATCTGCGATAATTTTAGCAAAAAAAGTTGAAGAAGAATTGCAATCATTAAAAATGGAAAATACTAAATTTTTAGTAGAAACT
>CAZFSQ010000413.1:0-2552 GCA_964521975.1 uncultured Oligoflexales bacterium
TCTGGATAAAGGTATTCTTCTTCTAATTTTAAAAATGACTGTACGGTTTTAATAAACTCAGAATGCATTTCTTTAAACGGCGTAACATTTTTAACTGATTTTAAATTATTAATAGTGTTTTTAACCTTAGTTTGTTCTTCTTTAATTATCCATAAAATATCCATAAAATTCCCTCGTAAAAAGTAAAAATTCCTAAACAGCTTCAACGGTTTAACGGAGATTTAACTTTTACGCAAGTTTTTTTCTGTGTTACCTTATTTTAACTATGAAATTTTTAACAGAGATTAGTAAAAAAATTACAGAGGGAAAAAGAATTTCTGAAGATGAAGCAGCTTTTTTGTTTTTAGATGCTTCGGATGATGTTTTACAAAAACTCGCAACGGCATGTCGTAATCGTTTTCACGATGAAAAAAAAGCAACCTATCTTAAAATGGCGATTATTAATTACACGAATGTTTGTATTGCTGCTTGTGACTATTGTGCATTTTATAGATTGCCTCATGCCAAAGATACGTACCTACTAACGCAAGAAGAAATTTTTCAAAAAATTGATCAGTTATTAAATTTGGGAGGAACTCTCGTAGGATTTAATGGTGGGTTTCATCCTAAATTAAAGTTACAAGACTACGCCAATATATTTAAAAGTGTTCGTGAAAAATATGGAGATCAAATTGAATTTTATGGAATGACCGTAGCAGAGTTTATGTTCGCGTGCAAAATTTCTAAAATTTCTTATCAAGACGGGGCAAAACTTTTGTTGGATAATGGTTCTCGCTGGGTGACGGGCGGAGGTGCAGAAATTTTAGATAATCAATTTCGTAAGAGGCATAGTCCAGGAAAATACACTGTCGAAGATTATTATTTGGCTCAAAGAGCTATTATCGAAAGCGGTCTTGGTTCGACAGCAACCATGGTGATTGGCTTTGATGAAACTCTTGATGAACGTCTTTCGCATTTAAAACAATTGCGAGAATTTCAAGACTCCATTAAGGGAGCCATGCCGAGTTTTTTGTGTTGGACCTATAAACCATTTCACACAAAGCTTGGGGGTAAAGAAATTTCGACGCAAGAATATTTGCGTTGGCTGGCTGTATGCAGAATTTATCTTGATAATTTTAAACATATCCGAACATCGGTACTCACTAAAAATGAAGAAGCTCTTTTAGGGTTGCGGTATGGAGCGGATGATTTTGACCTACCCACAGAGGATGAAGTGACACAAAAAGCGGGTGCAACGATTGAGCAAGATTTTGAGAGAGTATTAAATGCTGCTAGGGGGTTGGGGTTTCTAATAGAAGAAAGAGAATCCTTCTCTAATGCAAAAGACTAACATTTGAATTTAAGCCATTTCTGAAAAATTATTGCCACGGGATTGATCTGGAAGGGAGCGTAAATAAATTTTACCGCGACTTGATTTTACAATGACAGCATTGACTTCTCCCATTTGGACTAGTGCGATCATTTGTTTTACTGTAATCCACCCCTTGCCTCTAATATGAAAACCCTCGATGACCCCTTTTTTATTCTTTTTAACACCATCAATTTTTTTAAATTCTATTTTTTCTTCAGTACCTTTAACATAACCCTCTATTTTTTCGATGGCATTTAAAAGTTTATCCAGTTCTTGGTCATTTAAACTAGAAATTTTTCTATTCCCATCTAAACCTGTAAGCTTGGAAATTAGTTTTTTGTAGTTAGCGGTATTATTTTCTTTAATTGGAGCATATTTTTCAATAGCATTGTAAATAGATAGATTCACGTAACTTGGTCCTCTAATTAAAGAGCGAAGAGCCGCTCGCCCGGTTTCATAGTCTGGAAAAATTGCGAATCGTTCTATAGAACCAATAGAGCCATACCGATTTGCAAAGGTCCCAGATCTGATATTTCCTGGATTATTATTACGCCAAGATCTCGATCCATTTTCCTTTACAAGTTTATTTCCATCGTTATCAGAATAGACCACAATAGTTTTTTTAGACCCTTGAATTCCCTTTACATACACTAATTATTTTTTCTCCATTACCGACTCAATTTTTTCAACAAAAATTAATGCTTTAGTATAATGGTGAGCTGAAATTCCTGAAAATGCTTGACCTTTAACTAAAACAAGCTTCCCAATATAATTTTTATAAGCTAGATACTGCTCCTGAGACAAAACTAACTGTAAGATTTTTTGATCACAGATTTCCGATTCAAGGTCCGAATCAAAAATATTGATAGGATGAGTTAATGAAAAAGTCCAAATTTTGTCTATTTTATTAGTATTACCTCCTTGAATAGAGGGGAGTAAAACCTTCTTTTCTATTATCCCTTCTAAAAAAGCTGTTTGATTTGCTTTTACAGAAACACTTGAGTTGCAGCTAGCATAAATGGAAAGATTAAATAAATAATTTACTAGAATAAGAATAAAAAAACTTTTTTTAAAAACTGAATTGATCATGTGTCGAAGTTTAAAGTAAAGGGGGAAATATGTCAAAAAACAATAAAATTTAAAAACAAATTAGGAGAGTGTGCCGTAAGGCTTTTGCAAAAATCTTGTAATCTCAGAGTAA
>CAZFSQ010000414.1:0-2527 GCA_964521975.1 uncultured Oligoflexales bacterium
AATTTGGATCGAAAAACCTCGGAACAAATTAAAGATTTGCTGATGAAGTTATGTCAAGATCAAAGCATGACCATGATGCTGGTGACGCATGATTTAGATTTAGCCAAAGAGTTTCCTTCGCAAGTCGTGATGGAAGATGGGATGGTTGTAGAACAAAGATGAATTTGAAAATTGTTAGTTCACTTTTTTTATTTTTTTCTGGAAATATGATTTCTCTTGGAGAACAAGAACGCGAGATCATTTCTCAAGTCGATGTACGTGGCAATAAAAAAGTGGAAAAAGATGCGATCCTCACCATTTTAAAAACAAAAGCATCGGATTCACTAGATTTAAAAAAGATCCGAAAAGATATTACGACACTATATGATCTTGGTTATTTCAGTGATATTCGTGTTTATAAAAAATATTTAGAAACAGGTATAACAGTTATATTTGAGTTGGAAGAAAAGCCTTCGATTGTTGAGATTAGTTTTTCTGGGCTGAATGAAATTACCGAAGACAGCGTTAAAGAAAAATTAGAGACAAAACTCTATACGATTGTGAATGAGGCGACGATTTCTCATGATTTACGGATGATTGAAAAACAATATTTAGAGAAAGGTTTTTACCTCACCAATGTGACTTATAAATTGGAAGATCTTGGACCTAATGAAGTGAAGTTGCAATTTATGATCGACGAGGGGGAAAAAGTTCGCGTAGGAGAGGTCCATATTTTAGGAAATAAATATTTTTCTGATGTCGATATTATTTCAAAATTAATGCTTAGACCCTATTCACGGCAAATGGCTTTTGGTTCGGGGAGTATTTATCAGGATGATTTTTTAAAACGCGATTTGGAATTTATTTCTTATTATTATAAAGATTGGGGATTTGCAGAGGTTAAAATAGCCAAACCTCTTTCTTTTTTGGATGAAGATAGAAAATATGTTCGTCTTACGTTTCAAGTAGAAGAAGGCATTCAATATAAAGTGGATCAAATTTCCTTAGCTGGGGATTTACTTTTTACCGACGAAGAATTGCTTGAGGCGATGCAACTTAAAAGCGGCGATCTTTTCCGTCATTCTCGATTTATTAAAGACGTGGAAATGTTGATCGACAAGTATGGGGATCTTGGTTATGCCTTTGTGGATGTCAATCCTATCCCCACTTTTAATAAAGAAAAACAATCGGTGTCGCTGAAATATGAAATCACCAAAGGAGAAAAAATTTATTTTGGTGAAATTATGATCGTGGGTAATAGCAAAACTCGTGACAATGTGATTCGTCGTGAGATGGCAGTCCATGACACAGAGCTTTATTCAGGGACGCGACTCAATAATTCCAAAAAAGAAATTGAGCGACTTGGTTTTTTTGAAGAAGTGCAAATTATTAAAGATCGAGATGAGAAAGAAACATCGCAATTAAATTTGAAAGTGAAGGTTAAAGAAAAACCCACAGGACAATTACAAGGTTCTGTTTCCTATTCACCAAGTCAGGGTTCATCTGAGTCGCAATTGTTTTTTCAAGGGCGTTATGACGAACAAAATCAATCTGGGTACGGTTTAAAAACAAATGTTTCGGCAAAATGGAATGGACAAAAAGCATTCAATGTTGAGTTGGGTGTCACAAATCCGCGTGTGAATGATTCACTTTGGTCGTTAGGGACATCAGCATTTTACAGTCGGGATGTACGCCGCATTGTAGAAAATATTGAAGTTCAAGAAGACAAAATTGGTGGAAGTGTCACTGTGGGTCGAAGAATTATTGAACTCATTAATGCGAGTATTCGTTATCAAATTGCGAACGTAACGCAAACTGCCAACGATTTTATTTTGGACCAATTTAAAGAAGAAGGGTTATCGTCGTCGATGATTTTTACTTTGTCGCGTAACGACACGAATAATTATATTGATCCCACCGAAGGAACTGAAGTGTATTTGAAGCAGCAAGTGACGGGGGGGCCAATTTTGCGAGGGGACCATGAATTTATGGAATCTTCATTAGAAGCTTCATATTATTATCCAGTGGATATTGGTGAATCCTATCGTACCTATTTTAAATTTCATGGACTCGTTTCTTATATCTATCCATTGCGAGAGAAACCTGTGCCCTATTTTGAACGGTATATGCTGGGCGGTTATATGGACCTACGCGGGTTTGATTATCGTTCGATTGGTCCTTACATCAGTATTCTTCAAGCTCCCGGTGCTCCAGTATTACCTTGGCCTAAAGGTGGTGATAAAAAAATGCTCTATCAATTTGAATATTTTTTTCCACTCATTCAAGAAGCAGGGATCAAGGCATTGTTCTTTTATGATCTTGGACGAGTGTTTGATAATAGTGAGTCGCTTAGTTTCAGTGACTTTAGAAAAGATTTGGGTTTTGGTTTTAGATGGATTACGCCGATCGCTCCGTTTAGATTTGAATTTGCTTATCCGTATAAAGATGGCAAACTAGGGGATATGGTTCCAGTGTTTTCGATAGGATATTAACTTAATCTCAAGTTTCCGGATGAAAACCTCAGACCTATTGGTATAACTGAAAAGTT
>CAZFSQ010000415.1:0-2526 GCA_964521975.1 uncultured Oligoflexales bacterium
AGTTGCGGTAATACATTTTGGTTTTGTATCTGGGTTAAATTGTAACGATCCTATAAATAAATGGATATTTGGGTCGTCATTTCTTGGGTCAGTAAAATAACTAGCCGAGGTAACAGATGCTAATAAACTAGAGCAGTTTAATAAATATTTCACTTCGATATTTGCCATTTTATCGCAGGGTGCATTGATACATTTTGGTTCGATTAAATCCGCACTTTCCACCTCACCAAACGCTAAGCCCATTCCTTTTGTACCTTTGGGAATTGGGATCAATTTTTTTGGATCGAGTGGATTAAATACCTTTTCAAAATGGTGAGCGATGCTGATGTCTTTTGAATTTGCTATGATAATTTTTAAATCTTTTTTGCTTACTGGCTTTATTCCCAATTTAATATTCATTTTGGCAATTTTTTGTTTAGCACATTTAGTTTTTTTAGCTTGTTCTGTATTGCGGAAACCAATGGGGTTGATAAACAGTTGTGTATTTTTATTCTTATCTCTTATTTTGTGATATAAGACAGGCCCCAAGTCATCTATGCAATGCCACATGGGTATTAAAAGCTCTACTTCATTTTTATTTTCACCGACAATATTAAATCCAGCTAATTCATTAATGTTGTATATAGCGTCTACACCATCAGGTATTGCAAAATCCCCTGAGCCGTTACCTTGATCCGCTAAAGCTTCAAGTTGGTAGTCTTGATTTTTGTTCATCGACCGACAAGATAAAAACATTATTCCCAAAGTTAATGATACAAAAAAATTATTTTTCATTTTTAAAGTCCTCCATGTGTTGTGTTTATATTTTATTACAGTGTAACGATATTATTCATAAAGCGAAACTTGTTTCTGATAATTTTTCTTCAAATCAAAATCGTGCTGCATTTTTTCTTGATGATTTTCAACGAGATTTCTTCGCATTTTTTCATTTTTTATAAGTAATAAAATTTTTTCTGATAAATCTTTTTCATCTTCATTTTTAAAAATCAAACCATTGACTTCATGATCAATCACTTCAGGAATTCCTCCAGCAGAACTTCCGATAAGAGCATTTTTCGTCATACTTGCTTCGAGTAATACAGATCCAAATGCTTCAAGTCGCGAAGCAAGAATAAAAATATCCGTCCCTGTAATAATTTCTTTTATATCGGAAAGATGTCCGGTAAAAATCACATTCTGCTCCAGTTGTAATTTTTTAACTAACTCTTCCATTTCATTTTTTAATTCCCCATCACCGACCAGAAAGCAAGTAAATTGTGAGTTTTTTTCTTTCAGCAGTTTTAAGCCATGAATTAAAACATCATATCCTTTAGGTGAGTAAAAAAAGGCAGCTTGGCAAAGGAGAATATTATTTTCAGGGAGATTAAATTTTTTGATTAAATTTGTTATCGCTATTTTTTTTTCATCCCAGGAGAATGTTTTTTCTAGGGGCAACGAATCATAAATTACTTCAATCAATTTGGGATTAATACCGAACTGCATCAAGATTTTTTTTGCCTCTAGAGACACGGCAAAAATTTTATTAACACATCGTGGTGAATATTTGAGATGATTAAAAAAATTATTTTTAGGTAAAAAATCAACTCTTCGATGCACAAATATTTTTAAATAAGGGAAAAATAATTTGAGAAAAAAAGCGAGATTGTGAGCTTTGGCGGTTTGAGCATGAATGATTTTTATTTTTTTATCGCGAATAAATTTCAAAAGATTTAAAAAAGAAAAAAGATGAAACCAAGATTTAGATTTTAAAATTTTTAGTCCTGGATAATTTTTTAAAACTTCCGATAAATAACTTTGAGGAGAAACCCCCACATAATAAAAATGATTTTGCGATGCTCCTTCATCCAAAAAATAAAGCAGTTGTTTTTCTCCTCCGCGACAAGTCATTTCAGTGTTGAGGTGGAGGATGGGGAGAATGGTTTTTTTAGGTTCGGCGGTTGTAATCGACATAATATAGACTTGATAAAGCGAGAGATCTTTTATATTCCATATGATTTTAAAATAACATCTTTATGTTATTTAGTGCCATTAAATAACATAAAGATGTTATTTAATTTTTATATTCATTCAATTTTAATTTATCGAAATATAAATAAACTCGACTAAAGATTTTTAAACGATTCACCGATGGACCAAGAAGCAGTTTAAATTTTAAAAATTGGAGGTTTCAATGCGGATTAAATTTTTTATTTTCGTTTGTTTAGTCATGTTATCTCGTTGTCAAGAAGATGAAACTTCTTATCGTAATTCTTCAGAACAAAAAAATGTTGAAGCAGCGGCTGAGCAGTCTGTGACTGATAATGATGAGTTAAATCTCGTGGAAGTTTCTGGGCTGGCGACTTTTGATTTGGATGAAAGAAACGCCACATTTATTTTAAGTACGCAAAGATCAACTGATAATAAGGTTTATGTTGTAGGTACTACTAGTTCCCACCGCCCATTTATTGGAAGAATCTTAGCGGATGGAAATATAGATAAATCATTTGCTGATGAGTCTAGTGCCGGGGGGGGGGGGGGGGAAAAAAT
>CAZFSQ010000416.1:0-2524 GCA_964521975.1 uncultured Oligoflexales bacterium
AAAGTCGCGAGGAGTTGTATCAACTTGTAATTATATAGCAAGAAAATTTGGTGTTAGATCTGCGATGGCAACATCCTATGCATATAAGCTCTGTCCGCAGGGTGTTTTTTTAAAACCCAACTTTGAAAAATATCAAAGAGCATCTAAAAAAATTAGAGAAATTTTTAACCGCCATGCTGAAAAAATTGAACCTGCATCACTCGATGAAGCTTATCTTGATGTTACCCAAAATAAAGATAATCTTTATGCAACAGAGATCGCTCGACGTATTAAAAAAGAAATTAAAGATGAAATAGGTCTCACAGCATCCTGTGGCGTGGCTCCCAATAAAATGCTTGCAAAAATTGCTTCCGATTTTCGTAAACCAGATGGATTTACAGTCGTATTGCCACAAGATGCACAAAAATTTATGGCTCCACTTTCTCTGAGAAAGATTCCGGGTATTGGTCCTGTAACAGAAAAAAATCTTTTGCAAAAAGGGTTTAAAACTTGTGCAGAGGTTCTCGTTTTTTCTCGTGAAGAGATTCACGAAAAATTAGGTGAAAAAATGGGCGGATGGCTTTATGAAAAATGCCTCGGTCTTGATGAGAGTGAAATTGTAACAGAGTGGATAAGAAAATCTTTGGGCCATGAAGATACTTTTCCAAAAGATTTATTAGACAATTCACAAATTCAAGAAGAGTTAAAGAAAATTTCCTATCTTGTTTCCGAGGAATTGAAAGAGCGAAATCTAAAAGGCAAAACAATTACACTCAAAATAAAGTATGGAGATTTTAAATTAATTACACGAAGTTTAACAATGGACCAAGTGACAGATAATTCGGATGAAATTTTTGATGTTGTAAAATCCCTATCACAAAAAACAGAAATTGGTATAAGGGCCATTCGCTTGGCAGGAGTGAGTGTGTCGAATTTTTAATATTATTTCTTAATTCATCATTAAATATGTTACTATACTCTGATGAGATCAAAAATTTTTAGGAGGGTTTTATGAAGTTTTTTTGCTATGTTTTGTTTTTCGCTTTATTTAATTTTAATTCTTGTAAATCTATGAATGGTAATTCAAAAGTTCAAGAGGCAAAAGAAGTGGATGAGTTCTCTTCACCCGATTTATCCGAAGTTTTATTTTCCAAAAATATAATTGAAAAAAATTTACTCACAAAAAGTTTTAAACCTATGGCGAATCAAATTAGTATTGCGGAGGGAGAGTTTGAGGGTTTCAATTTTGTTGATTACCGCATCATGTTAACAGAAAAAACAGCTTTTTCTCTCCAAACAGATATTCCTAAAGAAGAAGGAACTTATTATTTAAGAAGCTCTCCAAAGGGGGACGATCGTCTGGGCGTTATTCGATACACGAGTGGTCAAAAACCAGTGATTGAATCTCTTTGTACTAAATTTATAGATCAAAAAAATCCTATGAATGGCGATGAATGCGAAGTTCAAGTTTCAAAACAAACAGGGAGGATCACCAAAATTATTCCTAATATTATTAGGTCATCAGCCCCCGCTGTTCCAGAAAAAAATGAAGAAAATAAACCCTCAAGTTTTGGCAATGATATGATTTATCAAATGTGTGGGTATTTAAAATATTTTAATTCGCCTAAAGGTGATCGAGGCGTTCATTTCTATATCACCGAATTAAATTCAAAAACGGATAAAATAAGTGTTGGGCAACATTATATGGCAAGAGGGGAAGAAGATGTCGCTGTTGTTATTGTCAAAGTTGAATCAAATTTTAAAGTCAGAAATGATAATTCTCCAACAAAAAACAGGTGTATCCAAGCTAAAATAGAGCAAGGTGTCGATGGGTGGGTCATCAATATTATAAGGTTTGAACCATCAAAATAAAGCCATAATTTGAAAATTTCCACCGTCCCAAACGCGGTATTTTCCGTTTTGGATAGGGTGATCAAGTTCCCAATTGCTGTTAAGAAAAATTTTAAAATTAGAGTCTGGTTCAAAAGATAAAGCCAATTGATATTTATATTCGTGGATATTTTCTAAATGGGTAGAATGTCCGATAGAACCTAAAAGACTCTGACTCAAATAAAGATCTGTTTCTGAAAATAATAATTTATTTTCTTTGCCAAAATTAAAGATGAATTCTTGGCGTATAATGTTGTCAGACGTATTTTCATAATCTGCATTTCGATACCTAGGATGAATCCCCGCAAAAAAACTTTCTCGTAATTGATAGGACCAATCTAAATCAAAATGAAGCGTTCGATGATTTAACTGTGAATTATTCTCAGTTGTTTTAATCCCTTCTTTTTTTTCCATAGCCTCCAATTTTATTCTTAACCAATGAAAGTTTTCTGAGAGAGAAAAAAGGGAATAGGAGTTTATTTTTTTAGATTCATACAAATAAGTATTCTCCTGTGATTTTTTTTCCCAAATAAGAGGAGAATCATATTCTATAGAAAAAACGTGGACCTTTTGTGATTCCACTAATTTATTTCTGAAAAGATAAGTCTTTGGTTTCTTTAAATGTCTGTCCCCTTTATTTTCCTCTTTCGCATTA
>CAZFSQ010000417.1:0-2520 GCA_964521975.1 uncultured Oligoflexales bacterium
TGGCACGTTGACATATATTGTGTGGGAATGGGAACAATGATTATTGATATTTCAAAGTTTGGCAACATTTTAATTTCACGTCCCAATGGTAGAGAGGCGGCTTTGATTATTTTATCTTCTTTCAAACCCGCTAATGACCAAGACAGTATTGAACTTGATTTTAGTCAAGTTGATGTTGTCGCTCCCTCTTGGTTGGATGAGGTTTTAACAGCTCTAAGTAAAACATATGGTTCCAATCGAATTAAATGCTCACCCGATACTAATGTTACATTGCATGAATCGTTAAAAGTTTTAGATTTAACCTAAAACAAATATTTTCCACCTAACCCCACTAAATATCCTGTCGTGGGTAAGTTGTTTTTATAATAACCACCTAATATATATATTTCAGGTGCATCTTCAAGCCATCTTCCTTCACCGAGTCGCCACTTCATCATCGAATATAAAAAATCGCTGCCTAAATTTTTTTGTGCCTCGAAAACATCGCGAGGTTGTTCTGATTCGACATAGAAGCGATAACCCCCCGTCGCAATCCATTTTGACCACAGCCGTTGATGAATTTCTGTTTGAGCTTGATGTGCCCACACTTCACCGTAGAGAGTCATGGGTTTAATTTGTCCTACATTTTCATAGTAGGCATAACTCAATTGGAATACAGATCGTGTGAGTGAAAAAAAATGCCGACCTTCGATGGACATACCTTGGGCAGATGGACGATCCGAGCGAAGGGTATAGGATAAACTTCCTCGTAAAATCGTATCGGGTGTGGTGAGGTGAGTGAGCAATATGGAATAATTTTGTCCCGAAAGATCGCTAGGGATGAGTAATCGAGTTCCGTCCGTATCAATTGTATCAAGAGGCTCTCTTTCTGTTTCTGTCCAACGAAGTTGACCAGTGACTTGCAACGTGTCTTGAAGAAACCATTGTCCTAGTTGTCCTGCATACCAATTTGAAATAGCTTCTTCACTACGAGAGTAGCCATAACTAATACCCATAGTAGTTCCCACACCTAATCCCTGACTTAAACCCAATGTGATGGAATTAAATCTTACAGAATTGTTTTTTTTATTTTCTTTATAATGGGTAAGTTTTGTAGAGTATCCCATATTAGCCGCAGTTTTAAATCCATCTTTTTTAATCCATGGATTAGCGATGCTACTGCCTTTGGTTGAAAAAACTGATGTAGAAAGATTCTCATCCGAATAAAAAGAAAAAGCTCCTTCAACATCTTGAGCGTGGAGTGTTTTAAAATCACCCACCACAAGTAGGGCAAGAACCACCCAGGCTTCCCCCCAGGTCGATATTCCCTTTCTCAACAAAGGAGCGAGGTTCACTAAGTAATCCATCATATAACCCTCCTGTTTTAGCTGGGTCCATCATCGGGTCTAAAAGATGGGCTTTACGAAATTTAATTTTTGGATGCACACATCCCGAAAATAAAATGAAACAAAAAAGTATTTTATTAAATTTTATCATATACTTTTTTTCGCCTTTAAAAATGCTTGTTCCAAATCTTTTTGGGAAGGATGCCCCTCAAATCGCGAAACAATTTTTCCTGAACGATCTAAAAATAAAATAGTCGGGATCGCTTTAATTTTCAGTCGCTCAGAAATTTTTAATTTGGAATCTAAAAAAGATTGGTCTCTTATTTTTTTTAACTTTTCCGCTTTTTTAAAATATGATTTAGCATCGTCTATATTTTCATCCACGCTGATGGGGATAAATTTCAACTGATTTTGTTTGTTGCGAGAGAAATGATCAAGTTTTAGCATCATATCGTCACAACTAACACACCACGATGCCCAAAATTGCAAAATAGTTACATGGTCTATCAACTCTGAAAAAATAAATTCTTGATTGTTTTTTAAGGAAATCATTTTTTCGCTCTGAGCGAAACTATGGAGCGAAATGGTTAATAAAAAAAAGATAGATGCTAATTTAAATTTCATTTTAATACCCTAATACTGTCGAATTAAATTTTGTATCTATGTCATTCACAATCTGTAAATAATCATGGGTTCGCGTTGTAACATTTCCAACTGTATCTAAAGCCGCAAAGACCGGGCGGTTTCTTCGGCCATGTCCTGCCATGATAGAAAAATCGAGCCAATTATCTCTTGTCGCTGAATAACGATAATCTAAAACTAAATTTGCATTAGGAGCGTATTGATTTTTCCATTGATTAGTTTGATTCAATAACCCAGGCCCAAAATCTTCTTCGCGATCTGTAAATACTAAAATATATTTTGCCCTCGAACGGGATAAAAGCTGAGCATTTATTTGCTGAGCTTCGCCCTTACATGATTCACATGTTACAGAAACAAAATGGAGGATTAAAATTTGTGAACCATTAAATAAATTTCTTAGCGGCATTGTTTGTGAATTTAAGGAAAAATAAATTGAATCCACATTTATTTTTTGTAAATTAGTTTGATTGTAATAATTACCACCTTGTTGTTGTCCCCATTGTCCAGTTGATGGGGTTTGATCTACTGTTTTCTGTGATTGACTGGCACATGC
>CAZFSQ010000418.1:0-2507 GCA_964521975.1 uncultured Oligoflexales bacterium
CCAACTTCATCGCAATCTCCCGAATGCGATCCATGCCTAAACTTTTTTGTGTTTGTTGCATCGTCACATTCTCAGATTGCTTTTTCTGTACAGGTTGAATTTTGATTTCCATTTTTTCAATTTGTTTCACGGCATCTGTATAATCTTTAGGAATGTTTTGTTTCTGTGGAGTGTTTAGGCCGAGCATCTCCATTCTTTTCAAAATACAGCGTTCAGGTAGGCCAAAAAATTTAGCTAATTCATTCGTGGATTGAAAATTATCCAAAGCTTTTTTAAACATCCCTTTGGGTAATAATAAAGCTGCGGCAAAAAGATCGGCTTTCAATTCATTCTCATGACTCGATTTTTTATTCACACTTTCATTCGAGAATCGCGACAGAGGACATTCCTCTTCTTTCATTCCCTCACGACGACCACCACCCTCGGCAATCATAGGCTCTAAATGTAAAAAATAATGCCCAAGAATATGCCCCAATAAAAATCGTCTTTTCGTTTCTTCCAATCCAGGTTGAATAATCGTTCTAACAATAAATCGACCCTTAACATCTTCAACCAACAAAGCACCAACAGGCGACATCGCACTACGACGCAAATGAATCCCAATATTCTCAAATAATGTTTCTGGATCAAACGCTGGGAGAAACTTTGTTGCTCCACCAAAATAATGACGAATCATCACCGCAAGTTTTTCAATATCACCTTGCCGTCGAGCATTCACGATTTCAGGAAATATGGCGATCATGCTTTTATTATATCGCATTTAATGCAATTTCTGTTATTTCCGCCATTATCCATGAATATAATTTATTTTTTTTAATTTTTTTTATATTTACTAAAACTAAATAATTAAAGTTTTTAATTATTATGTCGAGAAGGTTATGGTCAATATAACAACGTCCATTATTTAGGAATTTAAAATGGTTCTCAACATCAAGCAACTTAAGTTAAATGAAAAAAGACGCGATGAACGATTACAATTGACAGGTCTTCTGCCTGGAAAATTATCACAAGATAAAAACAATCAAAACATCTCATGTCGTCCTGTCGATATTTCCAAAGAAGGTTTGGGGATTTTATCCTCTGACTTTATTGAGCCAGGAGAAACTCTCACTCTGACTTGCGGCAAAGAAATTATTTCACTCACGATTGTTTGGAGAAAAGAAGATTTTGCTAAACAAGATTTATATCGTTATGGATTGCACAATCAAAAACATGACCTGATCAAAATTTTTAGAGATGCGGGGTGTCTGAAGTGAAGACTCTTTTTATTTTCATTGCATTTTTATTGGACCAAAATATTTTGGCCCAAGCTTTTCATGGCGGCGGAAATTACATTATGGAATTTAATGGCCATATTGATTTTGATACATCCACAGGCAAAGCAGGCTCAAGCCCTGATGCAACACCCACTGCACTGAACGATACCTCCATCAAAGCCAGCACAGGATTTGGTGTTTTAGCCGGTGAAAACTTGGAACCGATCATTGAAGTTCAATATAAACAGCATCAAAGAAAAGTTGCCGAATTTAGTGAAAAGAAACTTTACACAGAATATGGACTCGGTTTAATTTTCAATCTTCCTCTCGGCGAATCAAATAAAAAAAGTAAAAAAGCTGACCCTGCAAAACCAGATGAAAGTAAAGACAGTGTTCAAGGAAATGATTTTTCACGAGCCACATGGATTCCTTTTCTAGGATTTCTATTAACCGTTAATAATTCAAAAGAAGAATGGGGAGAAAATGATCTTGGTACATACGAAGGAAATGAATTTGTCTCCAAATTATGTTTGGGTGTACGTTATATGCTTTTTCAAAACGTAGGTCTAAGCTCTAGCATTCGAGCATCATATCAAAACTCTACTGGAACTGCTGAAACAGAGAATCGCCTCGGCGGAACCACCAGCAAACTTTTAATTGAATCGAGAATTATTTCATTGAGTTTGTTTATTTAACATTTTATTCAAAGTTTCTTCCGACCACACCGAGATATTCAACGCCAACGCTTTTTTCATTTTTGATGACGATGAATCTTTCTCATTGGAGATCACAGCGGTTGTATTGGAAGAAACACTGGAAGAGACTTTGCCACCATGTTTTTTAATTTTTTCTTCCATCGCTTTTCTGGGTATGGATAATTCCCCTGTAATCACAAAAATTTTTCCAGATAATTTACCGTCCGAAATATGATTCTTCTGTTCTTTAATTTTGATCCCCACTTCAAACAATTCTTGAATAAGAAAACGAGATTCTTTTAATCCAGTAATAATCTGTTTAGATGATTTTTCAGCAAAACCATCTATCTTGATCAAATCATCTTCATGTAATTCTAAGATTTTTTCTAACGTCGGATGATGTTCTATAATTTTTTCCCATGTGGTGATCCCTGCTCCTTCAATTCCTAAACCATATAGAAATTTTTCAAGCGATAATACTTTCGTCTTTTGAATATTTTGAAAAAGTTTTTCTGCCATTTCTTGTTGGTTATGCGGTAGTTTCAGTAAATCTTCA
>CAZFSQ010000419.1:0-2491 GCA_964521975.1 uncultured Oligoflexales bacterium
GAGTTCTATTATTAAAACAATGGTTTGGTGAACTTGCTATAGGAAAAGCGGAAGACTATTCTATAGAATATGCGTCTTGTCGATAAAACTTCATATCACATAAAACCGTTTGATATGTTCTTCCAATAATGCGTCCTCGAAATAGAAAATGGCTTTACCTTCTTTGGGTATTTTAGAGGCTATCACTCCATCATCCATCAGCGATTTAAAAATTGCCGGAACTTGCGACTTTGTAATACTTGGAAACTCTTTAAGCGAGTGACGACTGGTGGGTTCTGATATGAAACCAAATTTTGCAATCGCCATTAAAACCTCTCTTTGTCTGGGTGTAAAACGAGCATAAACATGATGGTAAAGCGATTGACTATCTTCTATAATTTTTTGAATACCCGCATCAATATTTTCTTGAATTATTTTTTTATGGGAAGAAAATTTTAATAAATATTCGCACAGTCGATTGATCGACTCAGGAACTCTTTTCATGCGATCTTGCAAATAAGTGGCAGCTTCAAGAGAGATTATTTTAGAGCGAGATTTAAATCGCGGCAACTAACATATGAATTTATTATATAATAAAAAACTTATACAGTCCAATTTTTTTGGACCATTATTTTAGGACCGATTTTTTTGAACTACTTATTTTTACGGTTAATGATCAAACATTTTCTTTCAATATCGACATAAATCGTCTTTGTTCTTCACCCGAAAGAGACTTAAATCCAAATTTTTCATACAAACCATGAGCATCTTTCGTGGCAAGCGTAAAACGTCGCAATTCAGATAGATCAGGATTCTCCATAATGCATCCCATCATCCATTTTGATAACCCATTGCCACGAAATTCTTCATCGACAAATACATCACAAAGGTAGGCATAAGTGGCATAGTCCGAAATCAAACGAGCAAACGCCACTTGCTTAGCATCTTTGTAAATGCCATAGCAGAGAGAGTTTTCTATGCTTTTAACGATCGTGGATCGTTTACGATTTGCTGCCCAATGACTTCGAGCTAAAAATCCACAGATGGTTTCAAGATTGAGCTGATCTTTGCGATTACTAAGAGTGAATCCATCTTTTTCAAAAATTTGTTCTTGCATCATAATCCTCAAAAAAAATGGAGGCGGCGGGGTTTGAACCCGCGTCCATATGGTTGATGGAAAAGGCGGCTACATGTTTAGTCACGTGCTAAGTTTTCTGAAAAATAATTTTCACGGACAAGAACCATTTTTCATAGCCTGATTGTTGTCGTCAAATCACCTACAGACGGAAGATGATTTAACCAATCCAACTAAATTACACCTTCCAAAGGTCGCTGGCATCCCTAAGGTCGATGGCTACTTAATATTAAGCAGCGAGTGCGAAAGTGTTGCCACTTAAGCGGTGAAACGCATTTATACCGGGTTACGTTTCCACCCCGGACATGCTCCTTGACTCAGCAATCCAAATGTCGAATCCAAAACGCCCCCAAGAGAGGTATTATAACATTTTGAGAGGAGAAATGTAATTTGATTTTAAAATTCCATGCTGTTAGATTTTTAGAATCATCAATTAGCAGGAGGGGTCACCATGACATCATCAAATAAATTAGTCACTTCATTATTCTTAATTGCACATTTTCAGATCTACGCCCAACCAACCAATTCTGAAATTACTGCTAAAATAAATTCCATACGTGAACAATTTCATAATGCGGGTATGGCTGTGGGAGTTTTTTACCAGGGTCAGGTTGTCTATGAGAATGGATTTGGTTATCAAGATCATGAAACTAAAAAACCGATCACACCAAATTCTTTATTTATGATTGGTTCCACGACTAAAGCATTTACCGCAACAGCAGCGGGTGCATTGGTTCAAGAAAATTTATTAGAATGGGACACCAAGGTTAAAGATTTAATTCCAGAATTTAAATTACAGGATGAAATTGCTACCCACGAAGCAACATTACGGGATTTACTTTTACACAGAACTGGATTGCCGCGTCATGACCTTGTTTGGTACAGCCGCGATGGCATTCCTTATCAAGAAATGTTTAAAATTCTTCCTCATCTTGAATCGTCTGCAAAATTTCGCGAAAAGTGGCAATATCAAAATATCATGTATATGGTTGCAGGACTTATGACAGCTAGAACCATCAATTCAACTTGGGAAGACGTTGTTAGAGATAAAATTCTTAAACCCCTTGAAATGAACTCAACTTATTTTCATACACACGATGTAGAAAAATTAAATAATACCGCCATGCCCCACCAATTTCAACTCGAAGGGCAAGCAGAAAAATTTCAAAAAATCCCTATGCGAAGTGTTGACACTCTTGCACCGGCCGGAGCGATGCATTCTAATATTCATGACATCATGAAGCGGATTTAGTTACATCTGCAAAACGGTGAATGGAAAAATTCAATCACCATTTCTCTAAATGTTATGAGAGAAATTCAGCGTCCGCATATTAAAATTGAACAAGTATAGTCAGTTTTGAAAATAAACTATACGAA